>DXDZ01000055.1 GCA_019115185.1 Candidatus Agathobaculum merdipullorum | reverse complement strand
CAGTTTGTCAAGAACTTTTTTTCAAGTTTTTCAAACTTTTTTCGACCCGCGCCGCTTCTTTCCGAAGCAGCCTATTTATTATATCAAACCGAGAAACGTTTGTCAAGAAGTTTTTTCATTTCTTTCAAATTTCTTTCA
Organism: Candidatus Agathobaculum merdipullorum; assembly: GCA_019115185.1. Taxonomy (GTDB): domain Bacteria; phylum Bacillota; class Clostridia; order Oscillospirales; family Butyricicoccaceae; genus Agathobaculum; species Agathobaculum merdipullorum. The sequence continues at coordinate 53,581 of DXDZ01000055.1, read as the reverse complement.
AATTCTTTCCGATTTGGCGGCCTCTCACCGAAGCAGCTTAATTAATATACTACCCCTACCGACTTTTGTCAACATATTTTTGCAAAAAAGATGGTTTTATTTCAAATAAAATCAAGGCCGTCTGTTCTCAGCAAACAGACGGCCTTTGTATGTCTTTGGTCGATTCCACTTATGCCTGCTTCATCAGCTCAGCAAGCAGCATTACCTTATCCACGTTTCCTTCTACGGTGATTTTTCCCTCTGCCACAGCAACCTGAGGAACCAGCTTGCCATTGAGGATCTTCTCCAAATTCGTCAGCGAGCCGGAAACACAGGCATCACGGTCGATGTACTCATAAGGCATTACAGACAGAACACCGTTGAGAATCTCGATGTAAAATACGCCTGTAACCTTACCGGTCAGATTAAACTGAACCGCGACTTTTCCTTCTGTTCCAGCAATATCCGCTTTACTAAGCTTGTTATAGATCTTACCAATTAACTGATCTACGGTCATTGGAATCGCCCCCTGCTCGTATTTGTAATTCTATTATACTTTTTTTTTGAAAAAAAGCAAGTATCTTCTAATACTTTATCAGCTAAAATCTGTAAATATTTACGAACTCAACTTTTGCGGATGAACTGATGATGACAGTGCGGACAGGTGATATTGATTTTTCCTCTACCGCGCGGCACACGCAGCCGCTGCTTGCATTGCGGACATTTAAAATACCGATGGGTCTTGCGATCCCGAAAACGCAGCCCCGCATTTTTCAAACGATTAGATATCGGCCACCATTTGCGGAGAAACCATTGATTCTCTGCATAGCGCGCCTGAATGTTGCGCGAGAACATCCGAAAATAGCACAGAATCAGCAATGCGAGGACGAAAAAGCCCATCCATCTCCACCTAGTGATCCACTCGATTACCATCAACAGCAAGCTGAGCAGCAGCAACGCATTATTGAGCTGATCGCTGCCGTACCGTCCAGCCATAAGCCGGCGCAAAAAATCCATCACTCGACGTCTCCCTTTCCAACATGGTCAAACATGATTGCAAGCACTTCATCCCGTCCATTTCCCTTTTCGGCCGAGAACGGAATCACCGGCACCTCTTCCGGCAGCAAAAGCGTCTGCCGAATCTCTGCCAGATTGCCCTCTAACTGGCTCTTTTTGATTTTATCGAGCTTGTTCGCAATCACAACCCACGGTTTTCCAGATGCGCGAAACCATTCCGCCATGGTCATATCATCCCGCGTTGGTTTATGCCGGATATCCACGATCTGTACGCCGAGCGTCAGCAGATCCATCGCAAAATAGGCTTCCATCAGTGCGCCCCAACGCTGCTGTTCTGCTTTGGATACACGTGCATAACCATAGCCTGGCAGATCGACCAGATACATTTTCCGGTCAATCAGAAAATAGTTAATGTGTATGGTCTTGCCGGGCTGGGCGCTGACACGCGCAAAGTTTTTGCGGTTGAGCAGCTTATTGATGACCGAGCTCTTTCCGACATTGGATTTGCCTGCAAAGACGATTTGCGGCAGTGCATCCTTCGGAAAATCGCTTTCCTTGACCGCAGAGCGCAGAAACTCCACGTTGTGCAGGTTAACCGCTGGTTTTTGCTTCTCCATCACTGCATCACCGCCGTTGTAGCCGTATCGGTTTGCAGCGCAACCGGATTATGCGGCGCTTTTTTTCGCTTGTGCGGCCGACGGGTAAAGTCGATCGCTGTCTCCATCACGGTATCCATGTGTGCAGCCGTAACGAACTGTAATTTTTCGCGTACAATCGGCTCAATATCCTGCAAATCCGACTCGTTATCCTTGGGAATCACGACGGTGCGAATGCCTGCACGATAGGCCGCCATCGTCTTTTCCCGCAGGCCGCCGATTGGCAGCACACGTCCGCGCAGCGTCACCTCGCCGGTCATCGCCACATCATGGCGCACCGGCGCTTCGGTCAGCGCAGACACCAATGCCGTCGTAATGGTCACGCCCGCCGAAGGGCCATCCTTGGGGATTGCCGCCTCCGGGAAATGGATGTGCAGATCGTTGTCCTTGTAGAACATCGGATCGATGGAAAGCTCATTGGCCTTTGAACGAACAAAAGTCACCGCAGCCTTGGCGCTCTCCTGCATCACCGTGCCCAGATTGCCGGTCACCTCGATCTTTCCCGTACCGGGTACCACGGCGACCTCAACCTCCAGCATCTCTCCGCCCACACTGGTCCATGCAAGACCGTTGACGATACCGACCTCGTCCTTTTTCGTGACCACATCGTCCTTGTATCGCGCAACGCCGAGCAGTTCTTCCAGATTTTTCTCAGATACCGTCAGACGACGTCCGCCATCTGCAATGTGTTTGGCCGCTTTCCGGCAAATCTTCGCCAACACCTGCTCCAAACGACGCACACCGGCTTCGCGCGTGTACCGCGAAATTACCAGTCCCAGCATTTTCTCAGAGATCACAAGCTGACCCTTGTGCAGACCATGCTTTTCCATCTGCTTAGGCAGCAGATGATGCAACGCGATCTGCCGCTTTTCCTCCTCGGTGTAGGAGGACAGCTCGATGACTTCCATACGGTCCAGCAGCGGACGCGGCACGGTGGACAAATCGTTCGCCGTGGTCAGGAACAGCACATCCGACAGATCGAACGGCAACTCGATATAATGATCGCGGAACGCAACATTCTGCTCGGTGTCCAACACCTCCAGCATCGCCGCCGCCGGGTCGCCCCGGAAATCGTTGCCCATTTTGTCAATCTCATCGAGCAGAAGCAGAGGATTGGATGTGCCCGCGCGGCGCAGTGCATCCATGATGCGTCCCGGCATCGCGCCGATATACGTCTTGCGATGACCACGGATATCCGCTTCGTCCCGCACGCCGCCCAAACTCATGCGGGCATAGTTACGCCCCATCGCCTCTGCGATGGATTTTGCGATCGAGGTTTTGCCCACGCCCGGCGGGCCGACCAGACACAGCACCTGTCCACGCAGCTCAGGCGCAAGCGTCTTGACCGCCAGAAACTCCATGATGCGCTCCTTAACCTTCTTCAAGCCGTAATGGTCGCGGTCCAGAATCGCCTGCGCCTCGGCCAAATCCAGTCGCTCCTCGCTCTTCTTGTTCCATGGCAAATCCAGCACGGTATCCAGATAGGTGCGCACCACGCCCTGCTCCGCGCTGGAACCGCTCAGCTTAGCGAAACGATCTACCTCGTGGATGAGCTTGTCCTCACATTCCTGCGGCAAGTGCATGTCCAGCACGCGCTTTCGATAGGCTTCCGCCTCCGCCGCAACATCCTGTTCACCCAGCTCGCTCTGAATCACCTTGATCTGCTCACGCAGATAATATTCCCGCTGATTTTTGTCGATCTGGGTTTTCAGTTCATCCTGAATTTCGTTCTCAATCTTGAGGATCTCGGTTTCCTCGCCCAGAAGCCGAATCACCATCGCCAAACGGCGTGTGACGTTCAGTTCCTCCAGAATTTCCTGCTTCGCTTCGACCTCGACCGACAGATTCTGCGCGATATAGTCCGCCAGCCACCCCGGCTCGCCGCCCTCCGTGACCGTCATCTCCACATCCTGCGAAACGCGGCCGGCGTTCTGCGCATACTCCGTAAAGCGCTCCTGCGCGGTGCGGACGAGTGCTTGCGCACGCCGCTCGGTCACACCGATGACGTAATCGCTCAGCTCCTCGATCTCGGCAAAAATGCAGTCGTCTTCCTTCTCCGGCGCGGTAAACTGATGCGCCAGCGCACGGGTACGACCCTCGACCAGCACCCGAATGTTATCGCCCGGCAGACGCAAAATCTGCCGCACGACGCATACCGTACCGATTTGATACAGATCTGCCGGCGAAGGGTTATCGGTTTTCAGCTCACGCTGCGCGGTCAGAAAAATCATCTGGCCGCTTTTCATCGACGCTTCCAGCGCACGAATCGACATCAAGCGCCCAACGTCAAAATGGATAATCATATGGGGAAAGGCGGTCAAGCCGCGCAGCGGCAGTACCGGCAGCCGCTTGATCTCCACCCCGTTTGTTTCAATCATAGTTCTCTCCTCACACGCGGAAAAATAATTAGATAGAGTCAGTATAGTATATTTTTCGCGGTTTGTAAAGCGTCCGCGTGCGCCAAATGACAAAAAACGCGGGTGAAACCAGCGGTTCCCCCACGTTTTTGCATTGTTTTATGCGCTTTTTGTCGGTTTTGAGGGTTTTTCGCCCTTTTTGGGCGACGCCGTCCCGGAGGGCAGCGCAGCACGCCCACCATGTTCAATCAGTGGTTCCCCTTCACCCGTCACGGTTTCCCGCGTGATAACCACACGGTTGATCGAGGTATCGGACGGAATCCGGAACATGATATCCGTCATCACGTTTTCCAGCACGCCACGAAGCCCACGCGCACCCGTCTTTCGGGCCAGCGCAGTCTTTGCGACCTCTTCCAGCGCGTCCGGCGCAAACTCCAGCATAACGCCGTCCATCGCCAGCAGTGTCTGATATTGCTTGACCAGCGCGTTCTTCGGCTCCTGCAAAATCCGCACCAAGGCTTTTTCATCCAGCGTATCCAGCGAAACCACAGCCGGCAAACGACCAATCAGTTCGGGAATCAAGCCGTATTTCATCAAATCATGCGGTTCAATCTGGGCAAGCAGCTGATCGGTCTGATCCTCCTGCTGGCTCTTGACCTCTGAACCGAAGCCCATCCCCTGCTTACCGATCCGCTTCTGGATGATTCCTTCGATGCCGTCAAAAGCACCGCCGCAAATAAACAGGATATTGGTTGTGTCGATCTGAATAAATTCCTGATGCGGATGCTTGCGGCCGCCCTGCGGCGGCACGTTAGCTGTCGTGCCCTCCAGCATCTTGAGCAGCGCCTGCTGCACGCCCTCACCCGATACATCGCGCGTGATCGAGGGGTTTTCGCTCTTGCGGGCGATCTTGTCAATCTCATCGACATAAATAATGCCATGCTCCGCCAGCTCAACATCAAAATCGGCTGCCTGAATCAGGCGCAGCAGAATATTTTCCACGTCCTCGCCTACATAACCGGCTTCGGTCAGCGTGGTGGCATCCGCAATGGCAAAGGGCACCTGCAAAGTCTTGGCCAGCGTCTGCGCCAGCAGCGTCTTGCCGGAACCGGACGGACCAAGCATCAGAATGTTGGATTTCTGTAATTCCACATCGGTTTCCGGATGGTAAATCCGCTTATAGTGGTTGTAAACCGCAACCGAAAGCGCAATCTTTGCGCGCTCCTGCCCGATGACGTATTCATCCAGCACCGCTTTGAGTTCCTGCGGCGTGGGCAGTTTTTCCGGCTCGAGTGCCGGATGATCCAGACGATCCTCCGGCGCAAAATCCAGTTCATCCTCCAAAATGCTGGTGCATACGCCGATGCACTCATCGCAGATATATACGCCGGGGCCCGCGATCAGCTTGCGAACACGTCCCTGCGGCTTTCCGCAAAACGAACATTTCAGCGTCTTATCATCATCAAAATTCGGCATTTGGCACCTCTACCCTACACTTCATCAATGCTTATCGAATACCTTGTCGATCAGGCCGTATTCCAGCGCTTCTTCTGCGGTCATGAAGTTATCACGCTCGCAGTCCGCGGTGACGACATCGATCGGCTTGCCGGTATTCTCGGATAAAATCTTGTTCATGCGCTTCTTGATGGTTTCAAGGCGCTTGAGATGAATGGCCATATCGGTAATCTGTCCCTGCGTACCGGCAGACGGCTGATGAATCATGATCTCTGCATTAGGCAGCGCATAGCGCTTTCCCTTTGCGCCCGAGGACAGCAAAAACGCGCCCATCGATGCCGCCATACCGATGCAGATGGTCGATACGTCGCACTTGATATAATTCATCGTATCGTAAATCGCCATACCTGCCGTGACCGAACCGCCCGGGCTGTTGATATACAGGGAAATATCCTTATCGGGGTCCTGCGCTTCCAGATACAACAGCTGCGCCACAACCAGCGAAGCGGTCGTGTCGTTGACCTCCTCGCACAGCATCACAATGCGGTCGTTGAGCAGACGGGAATAAATATCGAACGAGCGCTCGCCGCGACCGGTCTGTTCGATGACCATTGGGACTAAACTCACTTGGAAAACTCCTTTCGAGAATTCGACGAAAACCACCGTTTTCATCGAGCGAGGCCTTTTCCAGCAGCAGCCGGAAAGGCTATTGCGCACAAAGCCGGTTCCAATTCCGATCAAAACCGGCTTTGGCCCTTGCACAAAAAGCGCGGGCAAAGCTCGCGCTTTTTATGAAGCCAGCTGCAAGACAGCTGGCTTCTGTTTTACTGCGCTTTGCGCCGGAGAACAGATTACTCTGCGGTCTCCTCAGCAGATTCGCTCTCTGCCTTCTTCTTGGCGGTTGCCTTCTTTGCCTTGGCGTGCTTCTTCACGAACTCCAACGCATTGGAAATCTTCAGATCGTCGCTCAGCGCCTCAGTAGAAACGATGGCCTTGACCTTTTCCACATCCATCTTGTACTGCTCCGCCATCTTAGCATATTCGTCTTCCATTTCCTTGTCGGAAACTGCGATATTCTCCAGTTCTGCAACCTTCTCCAGCGCCAGACGAATCTTGACCTGACGCTCTGCCTGCGCCTGGAACATCGCGCGGAACGCGCCCATCTCAGTGCCGGTCATGGTCAGGTACTGCTCGAGCGTCATGCCCTGCATCTGCACACGGTAACGGAAATCCTGAACGATGGTGTCGATCTGGCCCTCGATCATGGCCTGCGGAATGTCCGCCTTCATGTTTTCGATGATCGCGTCAAGCACCTTTTCCTCAAAGGCGTGATCTGCTTCTTCCTGACGCTCCTTCTTCAGACGGTCGGAAATCTCCTTCTTCAGGTCATCCAGCGTCTCGCAGGTCTCGGAAACGTCCTTTGCAAACTCGTCGTCCATCTCGGGCAAGATGGTCTCCTCTACCTTGTGTACCTTGCACTTGAACACGGCTTCCTTGCCGGCCAGCTCCTTGGCATGGTAATCCTCCGGGAACGTGACAACAACGTCCTTCTCGTCGCCCGCCTTGCAGCCGATCAGCTGATCCTCAAAGCCCGGGATGAACGAACCGGACCCCAGCGTCAGCGCATGATGCTCTGCCTTGCCGCCCTCAAAGGCTACGCCGTCCACAAAGCCCTCGAAGTCGATATCAACGGTATCGTTCTTCTTCGCCTTGCGGTCAACAGTCTCGGTGCGTGCGTTGCGCTGCGCCAGACGGTTGAGTTCCGCCTTAACGTCCGCCGCCAGCACCTTGACGGTCTCCTTCTCGACCTCGATGCCCTTGTACTCGCCCAGCTCAACTTCCGGCTCAACCGGAACCTTGGCGATGATGGTCAGGCCGCCCTCTTCCGCCGGATCGCCCAGATCGACGTCCGCACGGCCAACCGGCTTGATGCCGGACTTCTCAACGGCCATTTCCATAGCCTCAGGATATATGATATTGAAAGCCTCTTCAAAGAACACGCCTTCGCCATACAGCTTTTCGATCATCTTGCGGGGGGCATGGCCCTTGCGGAAGCCCGGAACGGTAATCTTCTTACCGGACTTCTTGAATGCCTTGTCCTTGGCAGCCTCAAACTCCGCCTTGGTGATCTCGATGGTCAGCGCAACGACGCTGTGCTCCTGCTTTTCCGTGTTTTTCAGTTCCATGTTGCCAAACTCCTTACTTGAATACTTCTATTGTATCTAAATCATTTTACCAGATTATTTGGTAGATTTCCATACTTTTTTCTACTTTTTCAAAAAAACCGGGGTAAAATCCACATGATCGCCCGAAACCAGTCGCCACTCGATGCCGTCCCGCATCCCTTCGACCGCAAAGCGCAGGCTGTCGGAATGCAGATGCCCGTAAATACAGCGGGAAACACCGTACCGCTGCATCAGCTCGATCATCGGCCCACAGCGAAAATTCGCATAAAGCGGCGGATAATGCAGAAAACAGATGATTTCCTCCGGCTGCTGCGCCGCACCCAGCTTGAGGGACGCTTCCAGACGCATCAGTTCGCGCCGGAAGATCTTCTCGTTGTGCGGGTCGGAGAAATCCTCTTCAAACGGCCAGCCGCGCGTACCGCACAACGCGGTCTTTCCGTAGAAAAAACAGTTATTGTGCAGAAAATCCATGGAATGGAAGCCGTTTTCCTCAAAAAAACGATGCATTTTCGTCGCCGTCTCCCACCACAGATCATGATTACCCTTGAGAATGAGCTTGCGCCCGGGCAGAGACTCGATCAGTGCAAAATCGCCCTGTGCTTCGGCAAGGCTGATGCCCCACGAGATATCTCCGCCCAGTACGACCGTATCCTCCGGGCTGATCAATGCGTTCCAGTTTTTGATGATTTTTTCCGTATATCCCTGCCATCGTCCGCCGAAAATATCCATCGGCTTTTGCACGCCCGTCGCCAAATGCAGGTCGGCCAGCGTATACAGTGCCATCTTACAGGTCCTTCAGCAGATCAACCGTGGACAGAATCTCCGACTTGTCCACCACGCGGTCAAAGCGTGGCTGCTTGTCCGCCAGCGCGGCAAGCGGCGCCGGCGCCGGAACGCCGGTCAGGTCGGTCAGTACAGCAAGCTGGGTTACGTCGTCCTTCTCCAGCGTACCGCCGAGCGCCTCGATCACCGAGCGGCAGAACTTGAACGGCGAAGCCGTAGACGCAATGACGGTCGGCGTCTGGTCGCCCGTGCGTGCGCGGTAGTCTTCGTAAACGCGCACCGCAACCGCGGTATGCGTGTCGGACAGGTAATGCTCGTTCTCCCACAGCGCACGGATGGTTTCCGCAGTCTGCTTATCGTCGCAGCAGCCCGCGTCAAAGTCCGCGGCGATCTTCGCAAACACCATCTCCGGCGCCTGATAGCTGCCGTCCGTCGTCAGGCGCTGCATCAGCTCCGCGACCATCTTGTCGTTAAAGTCGGACGCAAAAAACAGCAGACGCTCCAGATTGGACGAAATCAGGATATCCATTGAGGGAGAAGTGGTGGTATAGAAATCGCGGTTTTTATCGTATGTGCCGTTGTTCTTGAAAAAGTCGGTCAAAACGTTATTGCGGTTGGACGCGCAGATAAACTTGTTCACCGGCAGGCCCATACGCTTTGCGATGTAAGCCGCAAGGATGTTGCCGAAGTTGCCGGTCGGCACACAGATGTTGATTTTCTCGCCCATCTTAACCGCGCCGGACTTCACCATGTCACAGTAGGCCGAAACGTAATAGGCGATCTGCGGTGCAAGACGGCCCCAGTTGATCGAGTTGGCCGAGGACAGCATCATGCCGTCACGGTCGAGCTTTGCGCGGGTCTCCTCGTCGGTAAAGATGCGCTTGACCGCGCTTTGCGCATCGTCAAAGTTGCCATGGATGGCAACGACCTCGACGTTTGCGCCCTCCTGCGTGACCATTTGCAGTTTCTGCATGGGCGAAACGCCATCGACCGGATAATACACCATGATCTTGGTGCCTTCCACATCGTGAAAGCCGTCAAGCGCTGCCTTGCCGGTGTCACCCGAGGTCGCCACCAGAATGCAGGCCGTGCGCGTCTCGCCGGTCTTGCGCAGCGAAGCGGTCAGCAGGTGCGGCAGCATTTGCAGCGCCATGTCCTTGAACGCACAGGTCGGGCCGTGCCAAAGCTCAAGCATGTATTTGCCGTCTGCAAGCGCCACCACCGGTGCCGTATCCTTGCCGCCGAATTTCTGGTCCGCATAGGCCTTGGCCGCATACTGTGCCAGCTCCTCGCCCGAAAAATCGGTCAGGAATTTGCCGAGAATGCGTGCCGAACGGCCCTTGTAGTCCAGATTGGCCAGCGCGTGCCAATCTTCCGCCGTCAGCGCGGGAAATTCCGTCGGACAATACAGACCGCCGTCCGGCGCGATGCCGTTCGCAATCGCATAGGCCGCGGAGACCTTGCGCGTTTTGTCTCTTGTGCTTACATATTCCATTGATTCAAACCTCCGCCGTTGTTGGTATATTACAGCATTTTTTGTATAAACGCATATGCATTGTTATAAAACAGGCCGTCGATCACGTCCTGATGATATCCGAGTGCCAGCATTCGGTCGGCCAGCAGATAAAGGTCCTTGAGTCCGTCAATACCCGCCGGCAGCTGGTCGCAGCCGTCAAAGTCGCAGCCAAGTGCGATGGTTTTCTCCCCGCCCATGGCGAGAAAATGCTCGATGTGTCGGATCGCATCATCAATCACCGAATCACTCTGCCGCACCAGAAAAGGCGTATACAGATTGATGCCCACCAAACCACCCCGTCGCGCAATCTCGGTAAACTGCCGGTCGGTCAGGTTGCGTGGATGGCGGCACAGCGCACGACTGTCGCTGTGCGACGCGACAAACGGCCCATCGATCGTCTCGCACACATCCCAGAAGCCACGCTCGGACAGATGGGATACATCCACGATGATGCCCTTTTCTGCGCAGTCGCGCACCAGCTGTTTGCCTTTGTCTGTCAAGCCCTCCTGCTGATCGATTGCAGAGGAACAGCCGAAGCGGCTGCGATAATTCCAGGTGAGGGTGATTAGGCGCACCCCGGCATCATATGCCAAGTCGAGCGCATCCGACCGGTCGGGCAGCAGTTCCGCCCCTTCGATGGACAGAAACGCCGCCGCCTTGCCCGCGTCCGCCGCCGCTTGCAGGTCGGCCGCCGAGCGGCAGAACATCAGCCAGTCGGCGTTATCGGCAAACTCGCGTTCTGCCGTATGCAGCATACGGTTCAGACGATCCTCCGCAGGCGTATCCAGCAGGCAGTCCCGTCCGTGCGCCTGTACGTCACTCGGCGCATACGCGCCACAAAACAGTGCAAAAAACTGTGCATAGTGCGTATAACGCTGCGCCGCTGCAAAGTTCACATGCAGATCGTGTTCCCGCAGGCGCTTGCCGGTCTCGCAGCATTCATATAGGGTGTCGCAGTGCAGATCAAACAGCTTCATTCTCACCCTCCAAACGCATTTTCCAGATGGTTGATGCGCAGCGCATCGGTGGTTCCCTCGCCGCCGTACACCTCCACTACATCAAAGCGCGGCTGCAAAGCGGTGGGATGCTGCCGCAGCCACAGTTCGGCTGTCGCTATGATGCGCCGCTGCTTTGCGGATGTGACATATTCGCGCGCCGCCGCAAAGCGATCGCTTTTGCGCGTCTTGACCTCGACGAACACAATATATTCCCCACGCTCGGCAATGATGTCGATTTCCCCAAATCGGGTGCGGAAATTGGTTTCCACCGTGCGATAGCCCGCGCGCTCCAGATAGGCGCGCGCTGTGTGCTCGCCCCATGCGCCTTTCATCGCGGCGCCTCGGGATGCTTTTCGTAGAACTTCTTGAGAAACGTGTGCCGATGAATGGCACACGGCCCGTGTTCGAGCAGCGCCGCATCGTGGGCGCGTGTCTCGTAACCCTTATGTTTTTCAAATCCATAAACCGGATACCGTTCGGCAAAATTCCGCATCAGCCGGTCTCGCGTCACTTTGGCGACAATGGACGCCGCCGCAACACTCGGAATGCGCGCGTCACCCGACACCACGCATTCATGCGGCAAAGACAGCCCCTCCAAACGGTTCCCGTCCACATAGGCAAAATCCGCCGGATGCGGCAATCCCTCGACCGCCTGCCGCATAGCGCGGTAGGTCGCTTGCAAGATGTTGATTTCGTCGATCGTCTTTTCATCCACCAGCGACACCGACCACGCGATCGCGTTCTCGGTAATCACAGCAAACAGCGTCTCGCGCTTTTTCTCGCTGAGCTTTTTGGAGTCGTTTAGCCCCTCAATGACAATACCGGCAGGCAAAATAACCGCCGCCGCGCACACCGGCCCGGCAATCGGACCGCGTCCGGCTTCATCCACGCCGCATACGGCAGAATAGCCGGCTTTCCAAGCCTTCTCTTCAAATTCCCAAGTCATTGCACGTAATCCTCCGGCGTTTCCAGCGTGATGCGTCCCAGCACACCGCCGCGGAATTCGTCGAGCAGGATGCGCGCCATGCGTTCGGTGTCGATCTCGCCGCCGCGCAGCAGAAAACCGCGCCGCCGTCCGGCCTGTTCGAGCATCTCATAGCCCGGAAAATCGCTCTCTTCCGGCGGTGTTACGCCGTACCGCTCGGCAATCGCCTGCGGCGCCTGCACCGCAAGCAGTTCCATCAGCTTGCAGCCAAGCGTCTCCACATCCAGAATATCGTCGCGGATTGCACCCGTGCATGCCAGCAGGATGCCCACGCGCTCGTCATCGAATTTGGGCCACAGGATGCCCGGTGTATCGAGTAGGTCGATACCGCCCTCCACGCGGAACCACTGGCTGCCGCGCGTCACGCCCGGCTTATCTGCCGCCTTTGCGGATTTTCGCCCGAGAATGCGGTTGATAAAGGTCGATTTGCCCACGTTTGGAATGCCGACGACCATCACGCGCACCGCCTTACCGACCAGCCCTTTCTCGTTCCACTGGGCGATCTTATCCGCAAGCAGCGTGCGCACCGCGTTTGCAAACGCCTGTGTGCCCTGCCCCTTGCGGCTGTCGGTCTCGATGACCGCCATGCCCTGCGCCCGAAAGTGCTTGGCCCACGCTGCGGTTTTTTCCGGGTCGGCCAGATCGATCCGGTTGAGGATCATCAATCGTGGCTTGCCCGCGGCGATGTTGTCCATATCCGGATTGCGCGACACCTGCGGGATGCGCGCATCCACAACCTCACATACCGCGTCCACCTGTTTGATATATTCCGCCATCTGCCGGCGGGTTTTTGTCATATGGCCGGGATACCATTGAATATTCATCTTATCACGCTACCGATCCAAAATCATTGAACGGGAATACCACGCTGAGCACATGTCCCAGGACATAACGTTCATCCACCATGCCGAGGCTGGACCACCGGCTGTCAGTCGAGCCGTTGCGATTATCGCCCAGCACATAGATACAGCCCTCCGGCACAGTCTGCGGATAGGTGAGGTCACCCATGCGCTCGAGTGTATTGATTTTTTCAAAAATGTACGGCTCGTCGAGCACCTCTCCGTTGACGATCACATCGCCCGTTACCGGATCAATGTCCACCGTATCGCCGCCGGTTGCAATCACACGCTTGACGATCGGCTGGTTATTCCAGAAGCCTTTTTTGTTCAGCACAACGATATCGCCCTTTTTCGGCGTGTATCCCAGATTGCTGACCAGCATGACACTGTGATCCTGCAAGGTCGGATACATGGATGTACCGTCCACGCCAATCAAACGCACAAAGAATGTGAATACCACAACAAAAAATATCAGCACCGCCATCAGGGATTCTCCCCAGCTGAACAGTTCGCTGGTGAAACGCCCTTCGGCCTTCTTTTTCTCTTCGGTCTGCGCCTGCTGCATGATGATTCCTCCAAAAAGATAAACATACCATTTTATTATAGCGGCATATTTCCATCCGCGCAAGACCAAAAACGCCTGATAGACAAAAACGGGGAGCTAACGCTCCCCGCTTTTGTTGTTCGGTTGTTAAAAAATCAAACCTTCTCGGCAACCTTGGCAGCCTTACCTACGCGGCCGCGCAGATAGTACAGCTTCGCACGGCGGACCTTACCGCTGCGCACAACCTCGAACTTTGCTACGTTCGGGGAGTGTACCGGGAACGTCTTTTCTACGCCTACACCGTAGGAAATACGGCGAACGGTAACCGTCTGGTTAACGCCGGCATGCTTCTTGGCAATAATGATGCCCTCGAAAATCTGAATACGCTCGCGGTTGCCTTCCTTGATCTTCGCGTGAACCTTTACGGTATCACCGATCTTGAGTTCCGGCAGATCGCTCTTGAGCTGCTGCTCGGACAATACTTTGACCAGATCCATCTTTCTGTCATCCTTTCGTCTTAGACATTCTTGCCCTATTTTCCCTACAAATAAGCAGAGGAATGCCCGTGTTACCGAAATATAATACCACAATCCCTTGCGCTTTGCAAGAGTTTTTTCTGCACAAAAACCAATATTTTCACTTTCGCTTGTTTTTTTGGCAAATCATAGTATACTGGTAGTGACTCTATTTGTAAAGGAGCAATTTTCATGTGGGCTTACGAAAGCGTATTTTATCAAATCTATCCGATCGGGTTCTGCGATGCGCCGCGCGTCAACGACGGCATCACCGTCCCACGCATCCGCAAGGTGGCGGATTGGGCTGAGCACATTGCAAAGCTCGGCTGCAACGCTGTCTATTTCTCCCCGATTTTTGAATCCGACAGCCACGGCTATGATACCCGCGACTTCCGCAAGATCGACTGCCGCCTCGGCACCAACAAGGATTTTGCCGCTGTCTGCGAAACGCTGCACGAAAACGGCATCAAGGTCGTGCTGGACGGCGTGTTCAACCATGTCGGCCGCGGCTTCTGGGCGTTCCGCGACGTGCAGGAAAAGAAATGGGATTCGCCTTACAAAGACTGGTTCCACATCTCCTTTGACGGTAACTCCAACTATAACGACGGTTTCTGGTACGAAGGCTGGGAAGGCCACTACGAGCTGGTCAAGCTCAACCTGAAGAATCCTGCGGTTGTGCAGCACATTTTTGACTGCATCCGTCTGTGGGTAGAGGAATTCGACATTGACGGCCTGCGTCTGGATGTCGCCTACTGTCTGGATAAGGATTTCATCCGCCAGCTGCGTGCATTCTGCGACAGCTTTGACCGTGATTTCTTCCTCGTCGGCGAGCTGCTGCACGGTGATTACAACCAATTCGTCGGCGACCAGATGCTGCACTCCTGCACGAACTACGAGTGCTACAAGGGCCTGTATTCTTCGATGAACAGCCTGAACCTGTTCGAGATTACCCATTCCCTGCTGCGTCAGTTCGGCCCGGAAAACTGGACGCTGTATCGCGGTAAGCACCTGCTGGACTTTGTGGACAACCACGATGTGACCCGCATCGCATCCATTTTGCAAAACCCCAAGCATCTGCCGCTCGTTTATGCGCTGCAATTCGGTATGCCCGGCATCCCCTGCGTGTACTACGGCAGTGAATGGGGCGCGATGGGCGAAAAGCATCAGGGCGACGATGCGCTGCGTCCCTCCTTTGAAAAACCGTTGTGGAACGATCTGACCGACTGGATTGCCGCGCTGGCCAAGGCGCACCGAGAAAGCAAGGCGCTGTGCTACGGCGACTTCAAGCAGGTTGTGCTGACCAACAAGCAGTGCATTTGGGAGCGTATTGCAGAGGGCGAGCGTGTTCTGATTGCGGTCAACATTGACGATCAGCCTTACGTCGCGCATTTCGATGCGAAATGCGGGCAGGCGGTTGACCTGATTTCCGGCAAACTGCATGACTTCGGCGGCGGCAGCGAGCTGCCTCCCTACTCCGCTTTCTTCTGGAAGTGCGAACGGTAAAATAGAATACCAAAAAAGACGGCGCTTGCAAGCGCCGTCTTTTTGGCTCTATTCGGTTAGATATAATCAATCACCAGCGTGTAAACCGAGTCATCACTCATCGTCACAGTAAACTCGACCAGAGCGCCTGTCTGCCGGAATTGCTCCAAGCATGTTTGTGTCAGGGTCAGCGTATGGTCTGATGTTGTATAATCCGTATTTGCCACCAATTCCGATGCCGCTCCGTCTCGCATTGCCGTAACGCTGCGCACAGTCAGAGTGCTCAGCGGAAGCGTAAAGCTCGGCTCGGTCGGCGCATATGTATTATACTCCGCAACATAGGCGTGCATGCCGGACGGGGTCGAATCAGTCACGGTCAGATTAAATGTGCTCACGCCACCGTTTTTCAGGTCTGCCGAAACCGTATAGGTGCCTGTCCGCAGCTGCGCTAACACACCGCGGCGCAGCACCAGCGAACGATTTATGCTGTCAAACTCATAGTCAATCCCGGAAAAGCCCAAAACCACATTGAGCATGTCGCTTTCCGATACGATACTGCTCAGCTTTACGCGCACATCCTGAAAACCGGGTGCACGATAGTACCGGTCAAAGGTAACCGTTTGAACCGGCGTATCTTCTTCCGAATTGGCGACAGAAAGCGCAATGCTTTCCCGTGTTCCATTAGAGAGCGTGAGCGACAATGTGTAGTTGCCTTTGGCAAGCGATGTCAAATACGAGGCTGAAATGATGATACCGGAATCGATCTTCGTGTAATCCAAGGACTCTGTTAATCCCATGCCATTGCAATAAACGCTCGATACCGTCACACCATTCGGCACGTTGACCCTCACATCGGTTACAGACGCAGACGGGTTGGCCAAATCCACCGAAATGCTTTTCGGCACGACCCCTGCCGTGCTGGAACCGCTCACCGATTTTCCACCAATGGTTGCCGAAACGTCGTCTGCCATTGTATAACCAGATACGGTCACGCTGCTGGCAAAGCTCACGCCGTCGGTGTGGATATTGGCCTGATAGACCGATCCGTAACCGGTCACCGACGCTGCCTTTTCCACCGTCATTTGATAAATCTGCGTGCCGGCCGTCGTGCTGACCGTGGACTCTCCTGTAAGATTCAGCTCCTCTACATTGGCATCCAGCGTCAACGAAACCCGATCCTCACCGTTTACGACAACCTCCGAAAACCCGGCATCCTGCGCCGGGGACAGGGATTTTTCATACAGTGTCGCCGCCGACTGCACTTCTGTCTTGCTGATGCGAGCAGCGCCCGTTGCAGTTACCTGCAGCAGGCGCCCCATCGGTGACGAAACAATCATATGATCGCTCGACGTATTCATCATTGTAATCGTACCGCCGGACACGATAACAGACCCCTTGACCGTAACATTGTTCAGCGTTACTGCATCAGAACCGAGGCCCTCGGTGATGTACAGATCACCTTGGATCGTCGCATCGGACAGCGAGCAGCTTTCCGAAATGGTAACGTTAGTAGTGTCGGTTTTCAGATCGGCCCCCGTATACGCTTTGCCCGGAACAGACAATGCAGTTCCCATATAATAGTACAGGATTTTTGCCACCTCACCGCGTGTTACGATACGATTTGGCTGGAAAGACCCATCCGAATAACCCGCCAAAAAGCCTTTATCCGCTGCTGCCTTGATATAGCCCGCACTCCAGCTGGATATCTTATCGCTGTCGGTGAACGTCAGATCCGAGGGAGAAATGTTGCCCGGATCTGCTTTAAACAAACGGCCGATAATGACTGCCGCCTGTTCGCGCGTCACCTTGCCCACCGGGTCCATCTTGTTGTTGCCCACGCCATTGATATAGCCATATTTCTCAGCGATCTGAATGGTTTCATAATACCATGCACTGGCCTGCACATCGGAATAGGAGATGGAAGTGGTTTCGGTAAAATGGAACGCACGGTTGATGTAACGCATGAATTCGGCCCGCGTTACATCTCGATCTGGCTCATAGGTGCCCTCCGTCTGGCTCGGATTGATTACCCCTTCCTGATCGAGATATTCAATATAAGTTTTTGCCCAATGCCCATCCAAATCAGATGCAGCCGAAGCCAGCGGAAGCATTGCTGTCAGCATAGCCATACATAGCAAAACAGATAGCAGACGTTTTTTCATATCCTTACAACCCCTTATTGATGCTGTCAATAGTATACCATATACAATTGATCTTGACAACCACCATTCTTTTCATACGTTTTTGACAAATTCCAAAAACAAACGTCCTTTTCTGCTTGTGCCGCCGAAGGCAACGACCCGCGCACGACCAATGCCACGCACCGTCAACTTGTCCCCTTCTCCGATCAACCGTTCAGGTTTCAGACACGGCGCATGATTGACAAAAACCAGCCCTTTTTCAATGCGCTCCTGTGCACTCTTGCGCGAGATGCCAAACACCAGCGCCACCACACTGTCCAGCCGTGGCGAGGCCACCGATCCACTGCCCGATATTTCCTGCGCAGGTTTGCAGCGCAGCATTTCCAGCGGCTCGCGCGTCAGGGAAATCTGTTTGCGCCCCGCCTTGGCAAAGTGCAGCAGAATGAATTCCGCCATATCCTCCAAAACCAGAATATCTGCGCCTTCCTCATGCACCAGAATATCCCCCACTACCGAACGATCAATCTGCAATCCCATCAATGCACCCAGATAGTCACGGTGAGTGAGCGTATCCTCTTTTCGCTTGTGCGCGCGCAGCAATGCAAGGGGCGCTGCCTGTTTTGCGCTCTCCGCATCCAGATAATCCGGATAAAACAGATAAATACCGCGTTCGGCATCCTCGTATCCGCCCCAAAACAACGCATGTCCTGTCGCGCCGCAAAGGCGCACCGCATCTGCACACAGCGCCCGTTCGCTCATGCTGAGGAATTTGGTGTGCGTCAGGTAACCGCGCGTCATGCAGGTTTGCTCCTTGTCCAAAAGCCCTGCCAACAGCAGCCGTTCTTCTCCCGTTCCACCCAGCGCGTTTAAAATCTCATTTTTGCTTTTCAACCGTTTTTCCTCCGCTCATAGCCGCAGTTTTTCCCAAAACTATTGTACTATTTCTCACTTTCGTTTACAATAGAATTATTGTTCACCAAGGAGGCACAAAGCATGGCGGTTAAAGATGCAGTATTGCAGGCGCTTGAACAGGCACGCGGAAAACGGTTGTCCGGCGGACAGCTGGCACAGCAGCTTGGCGTATCACGCGCCGCAGTGCACAAAGCAATCGACGCGCTGCGCAGCAGCGGTATGGCGATCGACGGCGTACCAGGTGAGGGCTACCGGCTCGCGCCGGAGGACGACAGTCTGACTGCCGCCGGGGTTCAGGCGCTGCTCGATACCCGTTTTGTCGGACGAGAAATGGTGGTTCTGCCCAGTTTGAGCTCGACCAACACTGTTATCAAAGAGCGGTACCTCGACCGTCCGCACGGCTTTGTCCTGCTGGCTGAGGAGCAAACCGGCGGCCGTGGCCGTCTGGGACGTACGTTTGTCTCCCCCGCGGAAACCGGCGTCTACCAGACCATTCTGCTGCACCCCACCCTGCCCGTCGGGCATATCCAGCTTGCCACCATTGCCGCCGCTGTCGCCGTGGCCGAAGCGGTCACGCAGACCGCCGGTTTCTCCCCAGAAATCAAATGGGTCAACGATGTATTATATGAAGGGCGCAAGCTCAGCGGCATTCTGACCGAAGCATCCATCGAGGGCGAAAGCGGCACAGTCAGCTCGCTGCTGGTCGGGATTGGCGTCAACCTGCGGTCCAATCCGGCGTGGCCGGAGGATGTGCGCGCCGTTGCGGGCGCGCTGAGCGAATTCGGCCGCACACCGCGCCGTGCTGAGTTGGCGGCAGCTGTGCTGACGCATTTTGAGCGCGCTTATTCCCTGCTCGAGCAGGATCGCGCGGATAAACTGCTCGACCAATACCGCAGCCGTCTGTGCTGCCTTGGCAAGTCGATCAAAGTGATCGGCCCCGCTGAAACCTATCAGGCCGATTGCATCGGTTTGGATGGCAACGGCTTTTTGCTGGTGCGCGACGAGACCGGACAGACCCGCACGCTCTCCAGCGGAGAAATCAGCATCCGTTTCTGACCATGTACGACACCATATTATATAATGTAAGGAGTATCCCCTATGTTTCAAACCGCCGCAGGCGTCACCGTTCCTTTTCCGGACAAACTGCGTGAGCAGTACCAGCTGGACGGAGACACCGTTATCTGCAATCTGAGCTTTGAAAAGCTGTCTGACTTCATCCACGCCTTTTATGCCTCCCTGACCGAACCGCTGTTCCTCGCCATTCATCCGGATGCGGAGCAGGAAGAGGTCTGGTATCTGGACGGCATGACCAAAAAGCAGCTGACCATGATTCTCGATGGTTACGGTGAGCTGCTGCTGCAAGACGGCCTGTCTGCATTCGCCATCGGCTCGCTTGCTACCGAAGAAGAGCTGTTTGTGCAGAAATACAAAGTGCTGTCCATATACAGCCCGCAGATCAGCCGTATCGAAAAGCTGCTTGCACGCTTTGAAGTACCGCGCACGGATGCCATCGTCACTGCATGGGACACCTTTTCCGAAGCCCATCCAGGCGAAGCGCAACGGCTGGAGATTGCAGGCATGACTGTGCCGGACATGATCACCGACCTGAAAAAAATCGGCATGTATAAAGGCTGACGCGATTGCGTCAGCCTTTTGCTTTGCTCACAGGAAGATGCTCACCGCCGCGCGACGGCGATAGCCTTCCTCGAGTTCGGTTTTGTGATATAAGTAGCCGGGGTCATCATAGTATTTCGCGCCTTTCGGGCATTTCTTGACGCATGCCCCACATTTGATGCAAATGCCGGTAAACTCCCGCACATTCTCCGGATTGATCGAACCCATCGGACAGAGTGTTGCGCACAGGCCGCAATCGTCGCACTCTTGGCTCGTTTCGGGCTTCACTTTACGGATATCCACCGGATTGCCTGCGCGGTCGCGCGGCTGGTAGTACGTCCGCTCCTCCCGCGCCCGTCCGAGTACAGCAATCAGGGACGTATTCGCATCCACCGCTTGGACACGCGCAGCCACCTGCGCGGCAAACTCCACCGCTTGCGCCAGATCGTCCGCGTCCGGCCGCCCCGCGGCAAGCGTAGTGGAGAACGAGTGCTCACCCACAAAAGCCGCCGCAGCAAACGGAACAAAGCCATGCTCTGCGAGAATGTCACGCAGCTCGATCAGGGAATCATCAAACGCGCGGTTGCCGAACGTGACCACCGGCACCGCCGCCGCGCCGCGTCCCTCGACGGTCGCCAGATACTTCAGCAGCACATTCGGCACACGCCCTGCATAGGTCGGCGTGCCGAAAATCACCAGATCTTCCGGTGCGAAGTCCGGCGCTCCCTGCCGCGCGGCCGGTAAGGTAAAATCATATTCTTTCAGCGGCACGCCCAACACCTGCGCCGCTCGTGCCGCAATCGTCGTTACCACTCGTTTGGTTGTCCCTGTTGCACTCCAGTACATTGCCCATACCCGTTTTGCCTGCATACGCCGCGCCTCCCTTGTCCGTATAAGGTTAGTATAACAGATGCACCGGTCGCCGTCAAAAGGATACACCGCGCAAGGCACAAAAAAACAGCCGCGTTTGCGGCTGTTTTCTTGCGTTTAGATTTCCATAATGATGGGCAGCACCATTGGGCTGCGCTTGGTCTTTTTGAACAGATAATCGCTCACATCGCCCTTGATGGCCGACTTGAGACTGTTCCAGTCGCGCAGGTTTTCCACGGCGCAGCGGTCAAGCGCCATCTGCGAGATGTTTCGCAGCTCTTCCATCAGCGCCTCGGCTTCCTTGACATATACAAAGCCGCGGGAAACGATATCCGGGCCGGCAATGACCACGCCCGTCGTCGCGTCCACCGTGACAACGACAACCAGCAGTCCGTCCTCAGACAGGTGCTTACGGTCGCGCAGCACCGCCGTACCGACATCACCGATACCCAGACCATCAACCAGCAAACGGCCCGACGGCACGGGATTACCCAAACGAGCGGAGTTTTCGCTGATTTCAACCGGGCGGCCGATTTCCGTAATCAGCACATTTTTCGGGTTCACGCCCATCTCACGCGCCAGACCTGCATGCTGCATCAGCATACGGTATTCGCCATGCACCGGAATAAAGTACTTCGGCTTGCACAGGCCCAGCATCAGCTTGAGGTCCTCCTGACAAGCGTGACCGGATACATGGATCGCAGCAGAGCGGTCGTAAATAACCTCTGCGCCCTGCTTATACAGCTCATTGACCATGTTGTTGATCGACTTCTCGTTACCAGGGATAGCAGAAGCAGCAATCAAAATACGATCGCCCGCATTGACCTCAACCTGCTTGTGGCTGCCATAGGCCATGCGGTACAGCGCGGACATGGTCTCGCCCTGCGAACCGGTGGAGACGATAATCAGCTGACTGCGTGCATACCGCTTGATCTCGGAAATATCGATCATCACCTTGCCGGTATCCTTCAGATACCCAAGCTCGCCCGCCACCTTGGAGATCTTCTCCATGCTGCGGCCGCACACCGCAACCTTGCGTCCTGCCTTGGCAGCAATATCCAGAATCTGCTGCAAACGCGACACGTTGGATGCAAACGTGGCGATAATGATACGCTGGTCGCTCTCCATGATGAACTTCTCCAGCGACTTTCCCACGATCTTTTCACTCGGCGTATAGCCCGGACGCTCAACATTGGTCGAATCGCTCATCAAGGCAAGCAGGCCCTTTTTGCCCAACTCACCAATGCGCACCAGATCGATCATCTCGCCCGAAACCGGCGTCAGGTCGATCTTGAAGTCGCCGGTGTGCAGAATGGTACCCAGCGGTGTGGTGATGGCCAGCGCAACCGAATCCGCGATCGAATGGTTGGTGTGGATGAATTCCACCCTAAAGCAGCCCAGCTTGATCGTATCGCCCGCGCGCACACGGTTGAGCTTGACCTTCTGCGGCATCTTGTGCTCACTGAGCTTGGTTTCGATGATGCCGCATGTCAGGCGCGTAGCATAGATCGGTGCATTGCACTCTCGCAGCACATACGGAATCGCGCCGATGTGGTCCTCGTGGCCGTGCGTAATCACATAGCCGCGCAGCTTATTGATGTTACGCTTGAGGTAAGTGGTATCCGGGATAACCAGATCCACGCCCAGCATATCGTCGTTCGGGAACGCCACACCGCAGTCGATTACCAGAATATCGTTGCCATATTCAATGACGGTCATGTTCTTACCGATCTCATTGAGGCCACCGAGCGGTATAATCTTCAATTTTTCTTTCATAACAGCTTTATCACTTTCCTTTATACATTCGTTTTAATACCCGTAAACAACAACCCGGCACATCTACCCGCGTTTGTTACAAAGACAGACCTGCATCCCGTTCGTCCGCCTTTATGCACGATTTTATCTCTGCGCTGCAGCCCGGTTCCGCCGTATGTCAGCGGCGCATCCCCGCACGGGCTGCAAACACTTATTTTTTATGATACCACATTCCTCTTGCGGTGTAAAGTTTTTTTGCGAGCCCCGAAAAGCTCAGTATTCCATCTGATTGTTTCCGCGCCGTTTCTACATTCTTATATATAATAGTATACTCACGCATGTATACGTTTATCCATATCTGGGAGCTGTTCCCCACTCCCCCCGTCTGCATTATCCCATCCCTTTCAGCCTTCCCCACCTGCTATCGAAAAATGTCATTTTGTAACCGTTCCTTGTGCACAAACTGGTTCAGAGGCAAAAAATACGACCGTTTTTTTCATACGTCTATACAGATATGCTGCTTATACACAGAAACAATTATACAAATTGAACAAAAGTTCGAAAAAGTATTTGACAAATGAGCAATTGTACAGTATCATAGGTTACAGATCGGAAACAGATCGACAACAAACCAGTAACAACCAGAAAACAGATCGGTAACAACCGATGCCGCGTATTCGCGGGTTTTCACAACAATGTAGGAGTGTAACACATGTTCTTTTCTATGCGAAAGCATGCATCCAAACTGATTGCTGCAACGCTGGCAATCGGCACGATGGCTTCCATCAGTGCTGCGGCACTCGATCAGCCAGTTGCAACCCTCTCTTCCAACCTGAATGCATCTGTCGGCACGGTTCTCACCTCCGACCAGATCAGCACCGCTGAGCAGGCGCTTTCCAAGGCCAAGGCAGAAGCGGAAGCCAAGGCTAAGGCAGAGGCGGAAGCAGCCAAGACAGAGGCTGCACAGCAGTCCGCTGCAAGCACGACCACTTCCACGCAGCAGTCCTCGAGCAGCAATCTGGTGACTGATCCGGTGTCCGCCAAAACGGTTGCTTATTCCTCTTCTCTTCTGGCAACCGACGCCATCAAAAACAGTTCGACGGCGCTGGGCAACTACAAATTGACTTTCTATTGCCCCTGCGAGCTCTGCAACGGTGTTGCCGGTGCAAAGACCGCTTCCGGCACGACGCCCACTGAGGGCCGCACGATTGCGGTAGATTCCTCCGTGATCCCGCTGGGCAGCCGCGTTTATATCGAAGGCTACGGCGTGTTCATTGCAGAGGATACCGGCGGAGCGATCAAGGATAACAAAATCGACGTTTTCGTTTCTTCTCACGATCGTGCTTATGAGCTTGGCGTGCAGTACGCAAACATCTATCTGCTGGGCTGATACAAACAGATTTTAGGGACTATGCTTGCATAGTCCTTTTTCTTTTGCTATGATAGGAATACTAAGGAGTGACTGCATCATGAACGCTGCTGAACGGCGCATCAAAATCACCCATCTGCTCATGCAAACACAGAAGCCGCTGTCGGCTACCGCATTGGCTGCACAATGCGGCGTGAGCCGACAGATCATCGTCGGGGATGTCGCACTGCTCCGCGCAGGCGGGCTGTCCGTACTGGCCACGCCACGCGGCTACATTTTAGAGAACGCCTCCTCTACCCCCATCCACACGGAACGGCGTGTCGTATGCTACCACAGCGATGACCGCTTGATGGAGGAACTGTACACGGTCGTCGATCTGGGCGGTGCGCTGATTGATGTAACGGTCGAGCATTCGGTTTACGGCCAAATCTGCGCCCCGCTGCATATCTTTTCCCGTTATGATGCCGATATGTTCTGCCAGAAGCTGAAAAGCCCCGCTGCTCGCCCGCTCTGCGATCTCACGGGTGGCATCCATTTACACACGCTGCGCGCACCGGACGAAGCAACGCTCGACCGGGTGATACAGGGTCTGAAAGAGAAGGGCTTTCTGCTCACAGATGAGAAATAGTCCACCGCAGCCATGCCCCCTACATACAGCAAAACAATAACAAAAAGCCGCAGATTTTACGATCTGCGGCTTTATCCTATTTCGGGACTATATTACTTTTGCAGCGTCTTGGCAAAGCTGTCCTTGAGGGTAACGATACGGTTAAAGCGGCCCTCTTCCCTGTCCTTAACATAGTAGCCCATGCGGACGAACTGGAAGCGATCCCCTTCCTTGGCCTCCGCGAGCGACGGCTCGAGCTTGCAACCGGTCAGCTTTTTGAGCGAATCCGGGTTGAGGTAGTCCAGATAATCCGTGCCTTCCGGCACGTCGTTTACGTTTTCGAGCGTGAACAGGTTGTCATACAGGTAGAGGTCGGCATCGAGCGCATGCGCGGCAGATACCCAGTGAATCGTACCCTTGACCTTGCGGCCGTCCACTGGCATGCCGTTTCCGGTCTCCAGATCAGCCGTGCAGCGAATCTCGACGATCTCACCATTCTCGTCCTTAACGACTTCATTGCAGCGGACGATATACGCGCCCATCAGACGCACTTCTCCGTCCGGCTTGAGACGCTGGAACTTCGGAGGCGGTACCTCGGCAAAGTCGCTCTTTTCGATATACAGCTCGCGCGTAAACGGCACCTTGCGCGTGCCGGCGGCTTCATCGCGCGGATTGTTCGGCACCTCGAACTCCTCGCACTTATCCTCCGGGTAATTGGTGATAACCAGCTTGACCGGCTCGGTGACCGCCATGCGGCGCAGCGCGGTCTCATTGAGCTCCTCGCGGATGCAGTGCTCAAGTAGCTTGATATCCACCAGCGAATCCGCCTTGGCAACGCCTGCACGCTGCACAAAGTCCAGAATCGCGCTCGGCGTATAACCGCGGCGGCGTAGCGCGCACAGCGTAGGCATACGCGGGTCGTCCCAGCCCTCCACGTGGTTCTCAAACACCAGCTGACGCAGATAACGCTTGCTCATGACCGTATGCGTCACATTCAGACGCGCGAACTCGCGCTGCTTGGGGTGGTGCGGCAGCGGGCAGTTGTCCACGACCCACTCATACAGCGGACGGTGGTTTTCAAACTCGATCGAGCACAGCGAGTGCGTAATGCCCTCGATCGCGTCCTGAATCGGATGCGCAAAGTCGTAAAGCGGATAGATGCACCACTTGTCGCCCTGTCGATGGTGATGTGCGCGCACAATGCGGTAAATCGCAGGGTCACGCAGGTTCATGTTCGGGCTTGCCATGTCGATCTTGGCGCGCAGGGTCTTGGAACCGTCCTCGAACTTGCCCGCGCGCATGTCCGCGAACAGCTGCAAATTCTCCTCCACCGAACGGTTGCGGTACGGGCTTTCCTTGCCCGGTTCGGTCAGCGTACCACGATAGGCGCGCATTTCCTCCTGCGTCAGGTCGTCCACATAGGCCTTGCCGTCCTTAATGAGCGCGACTGCGCAATCGTAGCAGGTCTCAAAATAGTCCGAGCCGTAGAATACACCGCCCGACGGCTCCTCGCCGGTCAGCCATTTAATATCCTCCCAGATCGAGTCAACGTATTCGGTGTCCTCCTTGACCGGGTTGGTATCATCATAACGCAGGTTGAACAGACCGTTATATTTTTTGCCGATCGACCAGTTGATAAAGATCGCCTTAGCCGAGCCGATGTGCAGATAACCGTTCGGCTCGGGCGGAAAACGGGTGTGGATGCGCTCATTCAGACCCGCAGCGATATCTTCATCAATGATTTCGGTCAGAAAGTTGTTTACATTTTCCATCATAGCGTTTTTCTTCCCCCAAAAGCGAAATTAAAGCGCATTCGCGCAGCGTTCAAACCGGTCAAGCACTTTTTCGCGGCCCAGAATGCCCATAACCGTCTGCAAATCCGGCGCGTTCTGCCGTCCGGCAACCGCAACACGAATCACCATAGACACATCGCCCACCGCGCCCTTATAAGCGGACGGGTCGGCCTTGTATGCCTTGGTATCCGCAGCATAGCCGTGA
The DNA here is from genome assembly GCA_019115185.1 of Candidatus Agathobaculum merdipullorum. Classification (GTDB taxonomy): domain Bacteria; phylum Bacillota; class Clostridia; order Oscillospirales; family Butyricicoccaceae; genus Agathobaculum; species Agathobaculum merdipullorum. The sequence continues at coordinate 27,003 of DXDZ01000055.1, read as the reverse complement.
TCCGACGCGATCTGCTTCATCTTTTCAAAGAAGCCGTCCGGCGTGTCGTTTTCATCAAATATCTTCGCAAAATCTGCGAGAATCGCCTTGGCATCCTCCGCGGACACGCGCTCCGGCATGGTGTAATCCGGCTGGAACAGCTCATCGAACATGAAGTCCATATAGCCCTTCGCGTCCGACCAGAGCGCCAGATCCTTACGCGGCTTCTTGCCACCGCGGCCGATGGCGAGATACGCCTTGGAGAACGCCGGGTCGCGCGTGAGCAGATCGTGGAACGGCTTGTCGTTCTCCGCACTCCACGCTGCGATATAGTCATACACCGTATCGGCCGACATGCGCGAAATCACATTTTTGGAAACGTCGTGCAGCTTTTCAATGTCAAACAGCGCACCCGAACCGCTCATTTTCTTAGTCGAGAACGGGAAATCGTTCATCGGCAGATCAGGATTGGCGCGCCGCCACTCCTCAAAATTGGAGTTGAGCAGCGTCATCAGGTACTCAAGCACCGCCGGCACCGGATAGCCTTCCTGCTCATAGAAGGTCAGCGCCAGCTCGGGGTCTTTGCGCTTGGACAGCTTGCGCTTGCCGCCGGTCTCGGGGTCAATCTTCATCAGCTGCGCGGTGTGCGCATACTTGGGCGCTTTCCAGCCCATCGCGCGGAACAACTGCAAATGTACCGGCAGGGTGGCAAGCCATTCCTCGCCGCGCACGACCACAGTCGTACCCATCAGATGGTCGTCCACCACATGCGCGAAATGATAGGTCGGGATGCCATCCGACTTGAGGATGACGATATCCTGATCGTTTTCGGTGACCTCCATCTTGCCCTTGACAAGGTCCTCATGGCGGATCTTGTTCTCGATGCTGCCCTCTGAACGGAAACGCACGACATAGGGCGTGCCTTTATTGAGCTCGGCCTCGATGTCCTCCATCGGACGGTCGCGCCAGACGGCGTATTTGCCGTAATAGCCGAAATTCTCCTTATTGGCCTCCTGCTTTGCGTGCGCCGCAGCAAGCTCTTCCTCGGTGCAGAAGCACGGATAAGCCATGCCGCGCTGCACCAGACTTTTGACAAAGGTCTGGTAAATCTCTGCGCGCTGGCTCTGACGGTACGGGCCGTATGCGCCGTTGTCGCCGTCGAGCGTCGCGCCCTCGTCAAAATTCAGGCCAAATGCGCGGAACACCTCGATGATGGTGCGCACACCGCCCTCGACCTCGCGCTTTTTATCGGTATCCTCGATGCGCAGATAGAACACGCCGCCCGACTGGTGCGCCAGACGCTCGTACACCAGCGCGCCGTACAGGTTGCCAAGATGCATAAAGCCCGTTGGACTCGGTCCCATACGGGTCACCTTTGCGCCCTCCGGCAGCGTGCGTTTGGGATAGCGCGCCTCAATTTCCTCAGGCGTGGTATTGATATGCGGGAACAGCAGTTCCGCCAAACGGTTATAATCCATTTTGTTCACTCCAACTTCCTTGATGGACATTTTAGCCCATGATAGGAATATTTTATCACAGTGCTTCGCACGGTGCAAGGCACAAAGCGCATCAATCGACGGCTTCCGCGCACTTGGTTTTTGGCATGGTTGAAAAGACAAAGCGGCATGGCTGACCCGCCATGCCGCTTTGTGCAGCCTTCGCTTTTTACGGATTGACCGTTTTGGGATTGGTGTCCGCCCCGGTATCCGCTGTGCCGGTTGTGGTGCCATTGTCGTTGCCTGTCACCGCATCGCCCACATTATCCATGCCGTTATCGATGGCATTTCCGGCATTATCCATGCCGTTCTCGACAGCGTCACCCATGTTGTCCATGCCATTCTGGATGTCGTCGCCGACGGTGTTGCCGTTATCGACCACGCCGTCATTGTTCTGATCCTCGGTCACGTTATTATCCGTTCCGTTCTGATTGTTTTCGTCCGCCGTGTTGGAGCAGCCGCAGGCAAACACCATGGTCAGCGCGGCCAGCAAAGCGATCAGCCTTTTCATTGCATTTCCTCCTTGTATATTTGCCGTTAGTATAGGAGGCACTTCGCTTTTTTATACGTTAAAATCAATTTTTTGCATATGCGATAAAACAATTGAGCAGGTCAGCCCGGTCACAAGACCAAGCGGCACGCTCATCACCAGCAGAAACGGTAGATACGCCACCACCGCCCCGGTCTGCATCCAGATAACCGCCGCGATGATCTGCCCGATGTTGTGCGCCGCCGCGCCCGCAACGCTCACCCCCAGGAGGGAGCAGAACCGCCCTTCGACGCGCAGCAGCAGCCACATGACCGCGAGCGACAGCAAACCGCCGAACAGCGAGAACAAAAACGCGGTCACGCTGCCCATAAGTAGGCTGGACAGCGCCACGCGGCACAGCAGTACCGCCAGCGCATCCCGTGCGGACAGGCGTGTGAGCGCAAACAGCGTCACCACATTGGCCAGACCAAGTTTCACACCCGGCACGGGCACGACCGCGTCCAGCGGGAACAACCGCTCCACGAGCGACAGCACAACCGCGAGCGCGGTCAGCATCCCGCAAACCGTCAGCCTTTTCGCTTTCACGCTTTCACGTCCTCTCCGTTATGATACGATCGCGTCGATTTCGCCGCTCTCGCCCACGATCTTCAGCACCACACGATTGGGCAGACAGACCGCAAACTGTCCCGCCCGCGTCAGCGTACCCGTGCGCACGCACACCTGATCGCGGCAATCCGCCGATGCCATACGCGCGCTTTTGCCCGACAGCACAATCACGTTATGCCCGTCCAGATCGATCGTGCGGTCGGTCCCATCGTTCAGCGCTACACGCTCAACCAGCTGATTGTCCTGCCAGACCTCGGCATAGAGCCGGTCGCCCTGCGTGCCTGCGCCAAACGCCGCGGTCAGCGCCGCTGCCAGCACTAGCACCACGGCGATGATGACCGCATCCCCCCATTTAAGCCTACTGCGCATCCGTATACCCCTTTTCCTCTCCGAGGAAGGTATAGGTGCAGACCGAAGCGACCGCATCCGTGGTATAAATCTGCTTGTCCGAGGTAATAAACACCGCCGCGATGTTGTTTTCCGCGCAGAATCTCATCCCGTCGTCCAGCCCCATGACAAACAGCGCGGTCGTCAGCGCGTCCGCACGGGTGGAGTTTTGGTCGATCACGGTCACGCTGCGCAGGCCGGTATCCGCCGGATAGCCGGTCTTAGGGTCGAAAATGTGATGATACCGCTTGCCGTCCTGCTCAAAATAGCGCTCGTAGTCGCCCGAGGTAACGACCGAAGCATCCCGCACCTCAGCCGTTGCCAAAAACTCGGCATTATCGTCCGGGTCAGCAACACCGACCACCCAGCTTCCGCTGTCGCGCGACGGATTTTCCCCGAACGCACCAATGTTGCCGCCCAGCTGCACCAGCGCGCCGGTAGCCGCGCCCTCCGGCTGCTGCGCCAACAACGCGAACACCGTGTCGGTTGCATATCCCTTTCCAATGCCGCCCAGATCAATCTGCGCCCCGTTCAGCAGCTGCACCTGATTGTTCCCAAGCAGCTGAATATTCTGGTAGCCGACATGGGTGAGCGCTTCGTCGATCTCCGCCTGCGCGGGCACATGCGCGTTTTCCGTGTTGATACCCCATAGGTCGGTAAGCGGCGCCATGGTCGGGTCAAACGCGCCGCCGGTCAGCTCAGCATACTGCACCGCCGCTTCAATAGCTGCGTAAGTATCCTCACTGACCTCGCACACGGCACCGCCTGCATGATTTAGGCGATACAGATCGCTGTCCTCCCGCGTGCGGGACAGCGCCGGTTCGAGCGCATTGACCTCCTGCTCGCAGGCCACAGCGGCCTCCTGTGCGCTGTTCTTATCGCTTCCGTAAACAGAAACCGACATAAAGGTGTCCATCGCAAAAAAGTCCGTTGTGTAGCTTGCCTGACGCCCTGCGCAGCCCGCCAAGCCCAAAAACAGCAAAAATGCTGCAAGAATCCGCTTCATATCTTGCTCCTCATTACAAAAAATCATGTACCATTATAATACACCGCGAAAAAATGCGCAAGGTCGGCTTTATCCTCTTTTCTCTCTCGCTCTCCCCGTCGCAAGAATGACAAGGACGCTGCGGCCCAAATCGCCACAGCGTCCTTGCTCATTTGTTCGGTTTATCCGAGCACAACCTTATGGAAGGTCTTTTTGCCCTTTTTGACCATGCGCTCCTGCTGGAAAAAGTCCTTGTCCAGCATTTTTTTAAAGTCTGCGATCTTCTCACCGTCGATCGACACGCCGCCGCCCTGTACGAGCTTGCGTGCCTCACCGTTCGAAGCGGCAAGGCCGCACTTGACCAGCAGCGTCAGCACGCCAATCTGGTCATCCACGAAGTCCGCATCGGTCAACGTTGTCGTCGGCATGTTTTCACTTGCGCCGCCACCAACAAAGATGCTCTTGGCCGCTTCCATCGCCTTTTCGGCCTCTTCCTTGCCGTGCACCAGCGCGGTCAACTCGTAAGCGAGGATTTCCTTGGCCTTGTTCAGCTGCGCGCCTTCCCACTTGTCCATCTCCTCGATCTGCTCGAGCGGCAGGAAGGTCAACATACGGATGCACTTGAGCACGTCCGCGTCGTCCACGTTGCGCCAGTACTGGAAGAAGTCGTAGGGCGAGGTCTTGTTCGGGTCGAGCCATACTGCGCCCGCCGCGGTCTTGCCCATCTTCTTGCCCTCGGAGTTGAGCAGCAGCGTGATGGTCATAGCGTGTGCGTCCTTGCCTAGCTTGCGGCGGATAAGCTCGGTGCCGCCGAGCATGTTCGACCACTGATCGTTGCCGCCAAACTGCATGTTGCAGCCGTAATGCTGGAACATGTAATAGAAGTCGTAGGACTGCATAATCATATAGTTAAACTCAAGGAAGCTCAAGCCTTTTTCCATACGCTGCTTATAGCACTCTGCGCGCAGCATGTTATTGACCGAGAAGCAAGCGCCAACTTCACGCAGCAGCTCGATATAGTTGAGCTTCATCAGCCATTCGGCGTTGTTGAGCATGATCGCCTTGCCCTCGCCAAAGTCGATAAAGCGCTCCATCTGCTTTTTAAAGCAGTAGCAGTTATGCTGGATCGTCTCGACCGTCATCATCGAGCGCATATCCGTGCGGCCGGAGGGGTCGCCCACCATGCCCGTGCCGCCGCCGATCAGCGCGATCGGCTTGTTGCCCGCCATTTGCAGACGCTTCATCAGGCACAGCGCCATGAAGTGACCGACATGCAGGCTGTCCGCCGTCGGGTCAAAGCCAATGTAAAACGTGGCCTTGCCGTTGTTGATCATTTCGCTGATTTCTTCCTCATTGGTCACCTGCGCGATCAGCCCGCGCGCTTTGAGTTCTTCGTAAAGTGTCATCTGTTTTTCTCCCGCATTTATTTCGTTTTTTTCATCCGTATACGCCGCGCATCCTGTCACGGAGCGCGCTCCTTATACCGCTCGTCGATAATCACCATGCGTCAGCCCTCCTGCCCTGCCCGTTCCAGCAGCTCTTCGGCATTGCGGCGCGCCGCATCCGAAATCTGCTCGCCGGACAGCAGGCGCGCGATCTCGTCGATGCGCTGCGCACGGTCCATCGGGCGAACGTCGGTATAGCTGCGCCCTTCGCGCACGGATTTGGCAATGCGCAGATGATGGTCGCCCATCGCCGCAATCTGCGGCAGATGCGTGACGCACAGCGTCTGTTTTTTCTTTGCGATCGCGGATAGCTTGCGCGCGATCTGCTGGGCGGCATGGCCGGAAACGCCGGTATCGATCTCGTCGAAAATCAGCATACCAACATCCTCGCCCGCCGTCAAGACGTTTTTCAGCGCCAGCATGATGCGGCTCAGCTCACCGCCGGAGGCCACTTTGGACAACGGCTTTTCCGGCTCGCCTGGGTTGACCGAAATTTCAAACGTCACGGTGTCAAAGCCGTGCGAGGCAAGTTTTGCCCCCGTGTGTACCGCGATGCGCATTTTCACCTTGTCCATATCCAGTTCGGACAGTTCGTGCACGATTTCTTTTTCCAGTCGGGCTGCGGCTTTCCGCCGCTTTTCCGAAATCTGCCCGGCAAGCCGCTTGGCCTCGGCCAGTTCCGCACGGTACTGTTCGCGCAATTCCTCGCGCCGGTTATCCGAGTCGGCCAGCGTTTCAAGCTCTGCTGTGATGCGCTCGTAATAGGCAGCAATTTCTTCGAGTGTACCGCCGTACTTCTGCTTGAGCCGATAGATCAGGTCGAGCCGCTGCTCCACCCATTCGCGTTCCGCCGACGAAAAATCCAGATTTTCGCTGCGGCTTGTGACGCTGTCCCGCAGATCGGCAGCCAACAGCCGCACTTCCTCGGCCTGTTCCGCCATTGCGTCAAACGCTTCGGACACCTCATGCAGCCCGGCCAGCGCCGCCGCCGCCTGATCGAGCAGCGCGCACGCGCCGCCGACCTCGTCGTCCCCGTTCAGGGCCAGCCGCGCCTGTTCCAGCGCGCCCGCGATCTTGCCCGCATGGTCGAAATACGCCTTGCGCTGGGCAAGCGTTTCATCCTCCTCCGGCTGAAGCGCCGCCTGTTCGATCTCCTCCTTATGGAAAGAAAGCATGTCGATCCGCTGCAAGCGCTCCTGCTCTCCGGTTTCCAGTGCGGTGATCTCGCGCCGCAGCGCGAGCAGCGCCTGATATTTGGGCCGGTACTGCGCAAGCAGATCGTCCAGCCCCGCGTAACCATCCAGATAATCAATATGATGCTGCTCGTCCAGCAGCTTCTGGCCGTCATTCTGGCCGTGAATGTCAATCAGATAGGGCGCAAGCTGCCGCAGCACGGAAACCGACACCGGTTTCATGTTCACCCGGCAGGTGCTTTTGCCGTCCGCCGTGATCTGCCGCTGCAAATGCAGCGTATCCGGCTCGTCGCCCATGAGAGCCAGCTCGTCGAGCAGCGCAATCAGCCCGTCTGAAAGATCGGTAAACACCGCGCTGACAAAACCCTTCTGTGCGCCTGCACGCACCAGATCGCGGCTGACGCGCCGGCCGAGAATGGCGCCGATCGAGTCGATCACGATCGACTTGCCCGCGCCGGTCTCACCGGACAGGACGGTCAAGCCGTCCTCCAACTCGATGTCTGCCCGTTCAATGACCGCGATATTTTCAATATGGAGTAATTGCAGCACTGCCGCTTCCTCCCCTGCTTACTTTAGAATGTCGTGTGCCTGTCGGCAGAAACTCTCTGCGCTCTCGTTGTCGCGCATGACGGCAAACACCGTATCATCGCCGCCCAGCGTGCCGACCACATCTGAGGCGCGCATCGCGTCGATCGCCATGGCAGCCGCCTGTCCCAATCCGGGCAGCGTTTTGATAACCACCATGTTCTGCGCGGCGTTGATCTCGGTGACGCACTCGCGGAAGATATTGCGCAGACGGGTGGTAAAGCTGTCCGCCGTGCCGCCGGCCGCCACCGTATATTTATACTTTCCGGTCTCCGCAGAAAGTGACTTGATCAGCCGCAGCTCCTTGATATCGCGCGAGACCGTCGCCTGTGTTGTATTGTAGCCGAACGCGCGCAGATGATCGGTCAGCTCCTCCTGCGTCTCAATCTCAAACCGGTCGATCAGTTCGAGGATTTTTGCCTGTCTTTGAAATTTCATATCCTCTCCCCCTGTCAGAGCTTTTTCTGCAATATTTTATAAAAGCTGATCCCTTTGAGCCGCACCAGACGGGTGCGCAGCGGCGAGCGTGTGATCTCCACCCGGTCATCCGGACGGATGGCAAAGCCTTGGCCGCCGTCCGCCGAGAGGAATACCTCGCTGCCGCCCTCGCAGGCGGCGGAAAGCGCGATGCGCCGCTCAGGGGCAAAAACAAACGCCTTTGCCGCCAGCGCATGCGCACAAATCGGGATTACGGCCAGATTTTCCGCGCTCGGCTCGATCACCGGGCCGCCTGCGGACAAGCCGTAAGCGGTTGACCCGGTCGGCGTAGCGACAATCAGGCCGTCGCCGTTAAAGTGGGTCACATCCTCATCATCCGCCGAAATGCGCACGCGCACCACACGAAACGCTGTGCCCTTGGCCAGCACAATATCGTTGAGCGCGTCGTTTTCGTATACCACCCGGCCCTGCCGGTACACCGCCACATGTAGCATCATCCGGCTGTCAATCGAATAGTCGCCGCTGAAGAGCTTTTCCATCTCGCCCAGCTCGCCCGGCTCAATCTCGGTCATAAAGCCGACATGCCCGACGTTGATGCCCAGCATGGGCAGCTCCTGCTGCGCGGCCACGCGGGCCAGACGCAGCATCGTACCGTCGCCGCCCAGCACCACCGCCAGATCGGCAAACTGCACCGCCGCACCGGTATCCATATAGTCCACGCCCTCGAGATCGAGCGCCGCCGACCGCAGCTGCATGGGCAGCATCAGGCGGACGCCCTCCCGCCGCAGCTGATCGCACACTGGCGGCAGTACGGCGTATGCGCCCTCTTTGCGCATGTTGGGATAGATAAAAAAGTTCTTCATGCCTGTCTCAGCCGTCCAATTCTTCATGTGCCTGCCGCACAACCTCGTTCAGGTCGGGCACGTTGTCCTCGCCCCGCTTCCATAAGTAGCCCAGAAATTCGATATTCCCTTCCGGCCCCTTGATGGGCGAAAACGTCACATCGCGCACCGCAAAGCCCGCTGTGTGCGCGTTTTCCACAAACTGCTGCAATACTTCCAGATGGATTTCCGGCTCGCGCACCACGCCTTTTTTGCCGACCTTGCCTTTTCCTGCTTCAAACTGCGGCTTAATCAGGCAGGCTACACGCCCGTCCTCGCTCAGCAGGCCGGAAACAACCGGCAGCACCAGCCGCAGCGAGATAAACGACACATCGATCACGCACAGGGACGGCGTTTCCTCCAGCATGTCCGGGGTCACATAGCGGATGTTGGTGCGCTCCATGCACTTGACGCGCGGGTCCTGCCGCAAACTCCATGCAAGCTGCCCGTAACCAACGTCGATCGAATATACCTTGACCGCGCCGCGGCGCAGCAGGCAGTCGGTAAACCCGCCCGTGGACGCGCCCACATCCATCACAACCAGCCCGGACGGGTCGATCGCAAAATAATCCAGCGCTTTTTCTATCTTCTTGCCGCCGCGGGAGACAAAGGCATTTTCGTTGCCGCGTACTTCCAGCTCGGCGTTTTCATCCACCATATCGCCTGCTTTGCCCGCTTTCTGGCCCGCAATATAGACGATGCCTTCCATAATCGCCGTTTTTGCACGCTCACGCGAGGGACACAGTCCCTTTTCAAACAGCAATACATCCAAACGTTTTTTAGCCAAGGTCGTTTTCCTTTCCCTTTCGGTTTTTGATGACAAACGAAGCAATGCCTTCCGCATCGATGCCGCAATGGCGGTACAGGTCGCTCACGCCGCCATGCGGCACAAAGCGGTTGCCGGTGTTCAGCCGGTCCACTCGTCCGCCACGATGGGCGGCCACCCATTCGCCCAGACTGCCGTTTTCTACGACATCCTCGACGACCACGCACCAGCCGGACAGCGCCGCTTCCCGCTCACGGAAAGCGTCCTCCAGTGCATCGCTGATCTCATTGACTTTATATACCTGCGCGTGCACGCCCTTTTTTTCCAAAAGATCGGCAGCGGCAATTGCTTCATTGACGAGTGCGCCGTGGGTCAGCAGCGTTACCTCGCAGCCTGCCGTCTCTCGCACACAGGCGATCGTTTCCGCAGTCGTGTCTCCCCGGAACGCGCCTTCGCCGCCGCGGGGATAGCGGATCGCCACCGGGCCGCTCTCATGATAGAGCGCGTGCGACATCATGCTGCGCAGTTCGGCAAAGTCCGACGGACAGAAGATCTTCACGCCCGGAATCGAGCGCAAAAACGCCACATCCAGCACGCCGTTGTGCGTTGCGCCGTCCGCGCCCACAATACCGGCGCGATCCACGCAGAACACCACATGTAGTCCTTCAATGGCCACATCATGCACCATCTGGTCATACGCGCGCTGCAAGAACGTGGAATACATTGCCACCACCGGCACCAAACCCTGCGCCGCCATGCCCGCCGCCATCGCCACCGCATGCTCTTCTGCGATTCCGACATCAAAAAAACGGTCGGGAAACCGGGAGGCAAACCGCGTCAGCCCCGTGCCGGACGGCATCGCCGCCGTGATGGCACAGATACGCGCATCCTTTTCCGCAAAGGCGCAGAGTTCACGCCCAAAGCAGGCGGAAAAGTCCTCTTTCTTTGCCGCCTTGAACGCACCGGTCAGCGGGTCAAAGGGCGAAACGCCATGATATTTTTCCGGCTCGCGCTCGCTGGGCGCATAGCCGCGCCCCTTTTGCGTCATCACATGCAGCAAAACCGGCTTTTTGATCTTCTTTGCCTGGGAAAGCAGCTCGCACACGCTTTTGAGGTCATGTCCGTCCACCGGGCCGAGGTAGATAAAGCCCATCTGCTCAAACAAAGAGGTCGGCAGCAGCAGCCCTTTCATGCGCGCTTTCATGCGCGAAATACCGCGCGATACCGTACCGCCGCCGGGAATACGCGCCAAGCGCTCTTTCACCCGTGCTTTGGTGTGCAGATAGCGTGGGCTAACGCGCAGACGCGACAAATGCCGGCTCAGTCCGCCGACATTCTTTGCAATCGACATGTTATTGTCGTTGAGCACGACCAAAAGGGGCTCGCCTGACGTGCCCGCATTGCTGAGTGCCTCATATGCCATGCCGCCGGTCAGCGCGCCGTCGCCAATGACGGCAATCACATGGTATTTCTGGTTTTTGAGTGTGCGCGCGTGCGCCATACCCAGCGCCACCGAAACCGAATCCGAAGCATGTCCGGTCACGCAGGGGTCGGTGATGCTTTCCTCCGGCTTCATGAAACCGGAAAGACCGCCGTACTGTCGCAATGTATCAAAGCGGTCACGGCGGCCGGTTAAAATTTTATGGACATAGCTCTGGTGGCCCACATCATAGATGATGCGGTCGCGCGAGGAATCAAACTCCCGCTCGAGCGCGACAGCCAACTCCACAACACCCAGATTGGAAGCCAGATGGCCGCCTGTATGCGAAACTGAATCGACGATAAACTCGCGCAGCGAAGCGCACAACACCCCTAAGGAGTCGTACGATAATCCGCGCAGATCCGCGGGGCTTGTGATATTGTCCAAAATCCCGTATCTCTTCATAACTTCATTCCCACCAAGGAATCATTTTCTATTTCTTGCTGTCCAGCGAAAACGGCAGAACGGACAACACCCGTCCACACATGGCCAGCACCCGGCTGCTGAACGCGATCGCCACGCCTTTACCAGCCGCCTTGCCGCCGATGGTCATAGCGGAGATCAGGCCGGTCACCAAAAGCGACACCAGCACCACCTGCACGCCGCTCAGCCCGACCGTGATGTTGGTGACGATCAACGCGCCTGTTGCACCGGAAATGATGCCGCAGATATCACCGACCACATCATTGCAGATGCTCGACACCTTTTCCGCGTTGCGGGTCATCCACACCGCTTCCTTTGCGCCGCGCACGCGGTGCGCCGCCATGGAGTGGAACTCCTTCTCGGTCGCGGAGGCGGCGGCAATGCCGATCATATCAAATACTATGCCCAATGCGATGAAGAAAAACAGCACCACAAAGGACAAAATCGTGCCCGCGCTATTGAGCGCTTCATTCGACATATAACTCATCACAACCGACAGCACAAAGCTGATCGGCATGATGGTTGCCACCCATTTGGTGTTGATCAGCCGCGGCTTTTGCGGCGGCTGGTTCTTTTTTCTCGGTTTATCGGATGCTTCCAAAAAAATACTCCTTATTTCAAAAAACCTTTCGGTTGTTTCCTTTCAATAGAAGTGACGGCAGGCCGAGTTAATCTTGCGGCTTGAGGTTCGGTTGGCTTTCCCCGCGGACTGCCACGCGTCGCCGTCGTGGGGGTTTCCCATTATAGTCCGTGCCGGGATGTTACCATCACCGGGACCGAATTGCCACTGAGTCCGCACTGCAATCCTCTGCCTGCCTCATTGCTGAATAGCCTAGGTGATTTCCACTACAGGCAACACGATTCTTAGCCTCTTTTGCAGACATGGTTTCAACCGTCAATTCCCGCGGGTTCCTGGCCGGGAAACCGCAGGCGGATACGATATCCACCATGGCCACGCAAGGCAGGCTACACTGCACACAGCGTTTTGGGCGCCGCGCGGGCTTCCGACCGCAATGGCCGGCGTATGCCGCGCAGTTCCCGCCGCACCGCAATACAGGTTTCATCCTGTACCGTAAGGCATCCATCAATCGAAACGATGCTATAGGTGCCCCACGCATACAGGTCTCCACGGCGAGAGGGTCGGTACTTCATGCCATTGAAGCGCGCCCGCAAGCCTTAACCTCCAGCATCCACCCCAAACTGGGCGTAAGAAGCAAACACCAGAGACTTCATCGATATGCCCTTCTACGGATTTTTAGGCCCGTCCTGGGAATCGTATGCGCTGACTAGGATACTACGTCACTTATTTTTTATTCTATCACATGAATCCGTCGGATTCAAGAAAACCGCGCAAAAAACAGCATTTAATTCGTGCGATTGGTCAAACTGCGCGCCAATTCCACCAGAAATGCGCTCTCCGGCTGACCGGATACCGCCTGCACGGCCTCGTCGGTCAGGCTTGCCACCAGACGGCGGCACTCCTCCATGCCCAGCAGCGACGGGAAGGTGGATTTTTCGCTCTTTTCGTCCTTACCGACCGTCTTGCCGAGCGTCGCGGTATCGCCATCAATATCCAGCATATCGTCCCGGATCTGGAACGCAAGGCCGAGCTTGTCCCCGTAGGTGCGCGCCATGTCAAGCGTGTGCGCGTCGGTCTTGCCCGCGACCGTGCAGCCCAGTTCGCACGCCGCGCGCAACAGACAGCCAGTCTTGAGGCTTTGCAGCAGGCGCAGCTCGTCCAGCGAAATCTTGCGGTGTTCCGCGCCCATATCGAGCACCTGCCCGCCGATCATGCCGTTCATGCCCGCGGCCTGTCCTAAGATGCGGATGCAGGCAAGGGCAGTCTCCGCAGATACGCCTTCGGCCGCCGCCGCAGTCTCAAACGCCGCAGTCAGCAGTCCGTCGCCCGCGAGCACCGCCGTCGCCTCGTCAAACGCCTTGTGGCAGGTCGGACGGCCGCGGCGCAGATCGTCGTTGTCCATGCACGGCAGATCGTCGTGGATGAGCGAATAGGTGTGAATCATCTCAAGCGCGCACGCGAACGGCAGCGCCTTTTGTACATCCCCGCCGCACAGGCGGCAGAATTCCAAAACGATCACCGGACGCAGGCGCTTCCCGCCCGCCATCGCCGAATATTTTGCCGCTTCAAAAATGCGGTCGTACCCTTCCCCGGTCTCGCGGGACAGGTATTTCTCAAGCGCAGGCTCGATGACCGCGAGATCTGCCGAAAGCTGCTCTGCAAACGTCATTTGCCCGCCTCCTCCGCATCAAACGGCTGCTCAGTCAACTCGCCCTGCATGTTTTCCTGCATGACTGTTACCTTCTGCTCGGCCTTATCCAGCATTTTGCCCAGCGCCGCGGACAGCTTGGTGCCTTCCTCGAACAGCTTGATGCTGTCGCCGAGCGGCGCTTCGCCCTTTTCCAGCAGGCGGACGATTTCCTCGAGCCGCTCCATCTGGCTTTCAAATGTCTTTTCCGCCATCGTTCTGTTCCTCCTCGATATCAGTCACACGGCAGTTTGCCGCGCCTTTGGCAAATCGGATATGCAGCATATCCCCGGTTTTCAACATGGACGCATCCGTGATAACTGCGCCGCGCACGCCTTTGTTCGCCACGGCGTAGCCGCGCGCGAGCACGCGCAGCGGACTGATTGCGTCCAGCGTCGCCACCGTTCTTGCAAAGCGCAGACGGCGGCGCTGCACGCCGTCCCGTCCTGCCGCCAGCAGACGACGGCGCAGCAAAGTCAGCTTCTGTTCCTCCCGCGCAAGATAGGCTGGGAATGCCGCAAGCAAACGGTCAGCCATCCGGTCGAGCAGCACGCGCTTTTCTGCGATATATCGCGTTGGATTGCGCGTTTCCAGCCGCTGCTGCAAAGCATGGAACTGTTGCTGCCGCTGCTGTATTTGCTTATGCGCCGCCGCGTGCAGCCGCGTGTCCAGTGTGCGCAAGCTGAGCGTATATTCCGCACGGTCGGGTACGGCAAGCTCGGCCGCGCCCGATGGCGTGGGCGCGCGCAGATCGGCAACAAAATCCGCAATGGTCACATCCGGCTCATGGCCAACTGCGGAAATCACCGGAATTTCGGACGCAAAAATCGCCCGCGCGACTGCTTCCTCGTTAAACGCCCACAGGTCCTCCATCGACCCGCCGCCGCGTCCGCACAGAATAACGTCCGCCTCGCCAATCGCATTGGCAAGGTCAATCGCCCGCGCGATGCTTTCCGCCGCGCCCTGTCCCTGCACCTGTGCCGGATAGAGCGTCACCGCCGCGAGCGGCCAGCGGCGGCCCAGAATGCGGATCATGTCGCGCACCGCCGCGCCGGTCGGTGAAGTGACGAGCGCAATCTTGCGCGGCATACGCGGAATGGGCTTTTTATACATCGGGTCAAACAGGCCCTCGGCCTGTAATTTTTTCTTAAGCTGCTCGAAAGCGAGATTGAGTGCGCCTGCGCCGTCCGGGATTACCTCGGAAATATACAGCTGCACCTGTCCCGTGCGTGGGAACGAGCTGACGCGCGCCCGCACGATGACCTTCATGCCGTTTTCCAGCCGGAATTTCAGACGCATCGCGTCCGAGCGGAACATCACCGCGTTAATAGATGCACCCTCGTCCTTCAGGCTCATATAGTGATGCCCCGAGGAGTGCGCCTTGTAGTTAGAGATTTCGCCCTGCACCAGCAGATTGCGATACCCCGGCACGGTGCCGAGCAATTCCTTGATTTCGTTATTGAGCTGTGTGACCGAATAAATCGTACTCACGTTTTGTTCCTTTCATAAAGCCGCGCGGCGAGCACCGCCACGCCGACCGCATTATCCCCTGACAGCACCGGCTCGGCAAACGAGACACGCTCCCCGAACGCCGTCTGCATACGCGCGCGCAGCACGCGGCTTGCCATCACGCCGCCCGCGCACAAAACCGGGCAATCGTATTGCTGAAGTGCCTGTTCGGTCGCTTTGACAACCGCATTTGCCACGGTTTCGAGCGTAAAGCGTGCCATTTGCGCGGGATCGGCGGTCTTGTGCTTGCTTTCCACCTGATTCTGCATGCCGGAGAGCGAAAAGCGGCAGTCCGCCACTTTGAGGCGGTAGCCCTTTTCCGGCTCGGCTTCCATCGCCAGTGCATCGAGCGCTGCGCCCGACGGAAACGGCAGCCCCAGCAGCGCGCCCGCGCGGTCGATCAGCTGTCCCGCTGCAAGATCGGTCGTGCCGCCAATGCAGGTGCAGTCCGGCAAGCCGTCCGCGCCCGGCGTGACATGCAGCAGCTCGCTTGTCCCGCCCGACAGATGCCATGCGAGGAACAGCTCGTCCAGCAGATGCAGTCGCCCCGCGCTCAGTGCCGCCGCCGCGATATGTCCCTGCTGGTGCGACACGCTAAAAAGAGGCACAGATAGCAAATGCGCCGCGCTGCGCGCGACGCTCTGACCCGCCAAAAAGCACGGCATATACGAACCCTCGACCGCGCGCGGGCGGGTGCTTACGCCGATGGCGCGCACCTCACCCTGCGGCAGGGCCTCAATTTTCTCATGCAGATGCACGGTATGCTGAAACAGCGCGTCCGACTGACGCAGGCCGATTGCACCCTCCGGCACGGAGAGCAGACTGCCTTCGTTGCGCCACGCGCCGTTTTCCGCATCAAACACCGCCGCCGACGTGCGGTAATTTGAGGTGTCGATCCCCAGAAAACGCTCAGGCATCAGTGTTCTCCACCGGCGCTGCGGCAGCATCGGCTGCCGGAGCCGCGTCGGGCTTCGCCGCGCGCGCAACCGAGCCCAGCACGCCGTTGATAAACGCCGCGGCTTCGTCCGTATCGTATACCTTGGCCAGCTCGACCGCCTCATTGATGGCAACGCCAACCGGCACATCCTCCACATAGCGCATCTCATAGATGGCAAGGCGCAGCACCGCCACAGTCATGCGCGACATACGGCTGATCTTCCAGCCCTTGGAGTAGGCCGCGATCGTTTCGTCCAGCTCCTGCTGGCGCGCGGCCACACCCTTGACCACCGCGCGGATGTACTCGGTCTGCGCTTCGGACAGCTTGCCCGCATACAGCGCAATATCGCCGCTGATCGAGGCCATGATGGACTCGTCCAGCCGCTCTTCCAAATTCTCGTCCTCAAACTGCTGGAACCCCATCTCAAAGATCAGGTGCAGCGCAATTTCTCTTGCTTTCGTTCTGCTCATCACACTCACGGCGGCAGCTTCCTCCCATTTTTGGTTACGCCTTATTTTATCCTATTTTCGCCAAAGTTGCAAGGTGATATTCCCGAAAAGGCGCGCCGGAACAAAAGAAAACGGCAGGGCGATACGCCTTGCCGTTTCGATGCGGTTTTTATTCCTGCTCCGCAGGCTGGTCCTCGACTGCCGGCGCGGGTGTGAATGTCACACCGCCGACATGCACATTGACCTCGGTGACCTTCAGGCCGGTCATGGACTCGACCGAAGAACGCACATTCTCCTGCACCTGCTTTGCCACCTCGCAGATGTTATGGCCGAACAGCGCAAGGAAGCCGATCTCGATCTCGACCGTTCCGTCCTCGCCGATTTCAATGCGAACACCCTTAGAAAGGTTCTTTTTGCTCAAAAAGCTGACAATATCGCTTGTCAGGGTGGAATACAGGCCGCTCACGCCTGCGGTTTCCGAAGTGGCCAGCGCCGCAATGGATGCGACAACGTCCTCGGAAATCCGGATGGAACCCTGATCGCTCTCGGTCGACCAATACTCCTTGTGATCCGCCATAGTGCTCACTCTCCTTTACACGGATTATAGCACAGTTTTGGCAAAAAGCAAAGCAAAAATACGCGCTGCGCGCCTTACTCCGCTTCCACGATCTTGACCTGGCCCGCGGTCATGCCGGTCTCACTGACCACGATATCCTTGATAACCGTCACATCGGTCGCCTGCAAGCCGCCGTCCGGCGGCGCGACCACGACGTTCACGCCGCTGTCACCGATCATCACGACCGCATCCGCATAGCCCTTAGCGCGGATCAGGCTTTCGATGTTCGCCTCAGCAACCGAATCATCCGCCAGCGCGGAGATCTGCGCGGCCGCCTCGTCCTTGGCTGCCTGATCTGCGTCCTCGCTCTCGCTCAGCTCGCGCAGCGTGCTGACCGCTTCATCCCGCGCCTGCTCACGTGTCAGACGGGAAGTTGCAAAATAGTCCTCTCCTTCGCTTTGCGCCGCAGTATCCGTCCCCGCCGCATCCGCGTCGGTCTGCCCAGCCACCAGCAGCTCATCCGGCGCATCGACATAGCTCCAGTTTAAGTAAACTGCCGCACAAAGCAACAGCGCGATCACACCGTATACCGCGCCGCGTTTCTTGATTTTTTTCATCACTGCTCGCCCTCCTGTATTTGGTTACTATGTTTTATGAGGCATCGGACATTTTCAGAACCGTAACTTTGTCCGCGCCGATCCCACATACCGTGCTGACCGCCTGCGTCACCGCCAGACGCACCTGCGCATTGTCCGCACCGTCGCACAAAACGACCGCGCCGCGAAACGTCGGCAGCAGATTTTTGACCGTGACGGGCTTTTCCCCATAACTGCCATCGCTGAGAATGGTCAGATCGCTTTCAAAACTCTCGCTGCTGTCCATCCCGGTCGTCTGGCGGGTGTTGACCGCGTAAACCGCCTCGCCGCTCTGCTCGAGCGACAGCATCAGCTCAACCCGTCCCACGCCGTCCACCGCCGCCAGCTTATCACACAGCGTCTGCTCAAACGCGGCAAGATCAAACGACGAAGGCTGCGCCTCGGTTTCCGCCGCGCTGGCCGTGTCGGTTTTTGCGCCGCGTCCGCCCGACGCCAGCAGCAGCACACCTGCCAGCAGCACGATCAGCACCGCGCGGTATTTGACCGCCAGCGGCACAACCCTTTGCTGCGCCGCGCGCAGCCACACCTTCCATTGTTCCTTCATTGTGCCACCCACTCCTGTCTGTCCGCATCCACGCCGCTGCCCTCGGTCACCAGCGTTTTCAGCTCATCCAGCCGCGCCGCATCCGTGCTTTGGTAATACACAGTCACTTGCCCGACCTGTAAAATGCCGTTTTCGTCGTTTTCCATCGTCACATGGATCGTGCAGTCAAATCCCTTCGCCCGCGCACTGCTCTCGAGCGCATCCGCAATGCTGGCCGCAATCGTGCTCATCGTCGTCTGCGCGTTTTGCTCCTGTATCACGTCCACGTCTACGCCCGCAAGCGCACCATCCCGCATGCCTTCCCAGCCGGTCAGGCGCAAGCCTGCCAGCGGCTGCAACAGTGCCAGCAGCATCAATAGCCCTGCCGCCAGTTTGACGATCTCGCGCAGCGCGCCGCCTTCAACCACGCGCAGCGCCACCGCAGACGCAACGCCCGCCAGCGTCACGCGCAGCAGAATGGTATGAAACAGTTCACTCATATCGGCTTCACCATCGCAACCACATAAACCAGCTCCAAATACAGAATCAGACAGCAGGTGCTCAGCATGCCGAGCAGCAGGCCGAACCCCGTGCTGATGCCTTCCAGCATCTGCCGCAGACTGCTCGAACACAGCGGTGAAAGCACCGCTGCCCCCGCCTTATAGCACAGATAGCTCATACCCACGCGCAAAAACGGAATCAGGCAGATCGCCGTCACGCACAGCATGCCGAACACGCCGATCGAACTGCGCAGCAGCGCCGCACCGGAAAGCACGGTCTCGGTCGCATCCGAAATCACGCCGCCGACTACCGGCACCGCGCCCGAAACCGCAAATTTGGCCGTTTTGAGCGCCATGCGGTCCACGCTGCCCGATACTCCGCCCGCAATGGTCAGATAGGCGGTGAACACGGTCAGAATCAGCTTGAGGGCACCTGAGGTCAGCCCCTTGATGCCGTCCGCGATGCCGTGCAGCATGCCATTGCCGGTCGCCGCGTCCACCGCCACCACCGCGAGATATGCGCACGCTGCAGGCACCAGCAGCGTATTCACCAACCGGATCACCAGATCGAACACCACCATCGTCGCCACCTGCAAGGCGGTCGCGGTCGCGGCATTCCCGCCCGCGGAAAGCACGGTCGCCAGCACCGGCTGCAACGTGCCGGAAAACACGCTGATTTGGGACAGGGTTTCGCGGCACAGCGCCAGCACACCGGTAAAATCCTTGAGCAGCACCGCCGCACAGCCCAGCGCGCCCGCCATGTCGATCCACGCATCGGCCGCGCCGCCCGCCGCTGCGGAAAACCCGCGCCCGGCGGCAGTTAGCACCACCACGACCGCCACCCGCACCAGTCCGCCCAGCGCGCTTTTGAGCGCGCTGCGGCTGTCCTCGGCTGTATTTTCCAGCAGACGGGCAAACGAAGCCCCCAGCTCGTCCGCCGTTTCCGGGTCAATGCCGTCCAGATACGCGCGCTGCTCCCCCGACACCGCGCCGAGCAGCGTGTCCCCCTGCGCGGCCTCTTCTCCCGCCGCAGCCGCTGCGGTCATGCATGCCAGCAGCACCAGCAGCACGGCAAACACCTTTTTCATCGTCCGTTCCCTTTCATATCGTCCAGTCCGCCACCAGCTCAAGCACTTGCTCGAGCAGCGGCAGACACATGGAAAGCGCCAATACCGCGCCCACGATCTCCAGCTTTACCGCGAGTGCGGACTGCCCGCTGTCCCGGCAAAGCGCGCTTATGATGCGCACTACGACCGCCACGCCGACCGTTTTAAGCACCGGCAGATACAAGCTCTGCGTGATGCCACCCTGCGCAAGCAGACCGGAAAACCGCTGCATCGTACCACCCACGAGATCGAAGGCCCGCAGCAGGATGAGCACACCCGCCGTCAGCGTCAGCAGGAACGCAATCGCAGGCACATCCTTTTTGAGCGTCATCGACAGCACCAGAACCAGCAGCACCAACCCGCAGGCTGCAATCAGACCGTTCAAAACCCGAACACGCTTTTCATCATCGTAAACAGCTGGCTGATCTCCTGCACAATCAGCATCAGCACGACGATCAGCCCCGCCAGCGTGGTCATCAGCGCCTGTTCCTCCCGTCCCGACCGCGTCAGCAGCTGACCGAGCACCGCTACCAGGATACCGACCGCCGCAATGCGGAAAATCAGATCAACGTCCATATGTTCCTCCGTCCTCAGATCAGCACCAGCACCACCAGAATGCCCAGCGCAATGCCGCAGGTGCGGTACAGATTGCCCTTGTTTTGCAGTTCCCCTGCCGCCGTGTCGCGCGCCGCTGCCAGCCGCCGCGCGATCTGCTCGAGCCCCGCGACCTGCTCGGCAGCGTCATACCGGCCGAGCCACGCCGCCGCTTCGGACAGGATCTCGCACTCCGGCTGCCCCAGTCCGATCTGATCCCGGCAATCCCGCAGGGACGCGCGCCACAAATACCCGAACGACAGCCCGTTCTCCTCGCGCAAGCGCCGCCGCAGATGGCCAAAGAGCGTGCGGATGGCCGCGTTTTCGCTTTCGGCCAGCTGGCCGACGATTTCAGGTACGGGCGTGCGGCGGCCGGAGATTTCGCCGCTCATCAGCTGCAACGCAAGCAGCATTGCATCCGCTGCGGCCACGCGCCGCCGCAATCCCTGCCGCGCGGACAGGCCAAGCGCAGCACACGCGCCGAAGATCATCACCGATCCCATCAGTTTGAGCATGGTTTTCCCTCCAATTCCTGTATCCGGTAACACCGTTTTCCGTTTTCCCGTGTGATGACCACCGCCCGCTCGAACACATGCAGCTCCAGCAGCGCGCGGTACAGCGGCCTTCGGCACAGATCGTCCACATCCGCCGCATGCGCGCTGGCCAGTACCGCCGTGCCGCAGTGGGCGCACAGCGAAACCGCCTCCACATCCTCTGGCGCGGTGATTTCGTCAAAAGCGATCAGTTCGGGCGACATGGTCTTGAGCAGCATAAACGCCGCCTGTTTTTTTGCGCAGTTTTCCAGCACATCCGTGCATCTGCCGAGCGCAAACTGCGGTGCGCCGTCCAGCAAGGCGGCGATCTCTCCGCGCTCGTCCGCTACCGCGACCGGATGCCCCGCCTCCGACACCAGCCGCACCCATTCGCGCAGCAGCGTCGTCTTGCCGAAGCCGGGCGGCGACAGCACAAGGACACTCTGCATCGCGCCCGCACCGATCCACGGCCGGATGACCTCGTCCACCTCAGTGATCTGCCGTGCCACGCGCAGATTGACCGACGACAGCCCGCGCACGCCGATCACCTGTCCGCTTTCCTCGGCCACCGTGCCGCAAAGCCCAAGCCGATGCCCCCCGCCGAGCGTCACGAACCCGTGCCGCAGGCTTTCCGCATAGCTATGTACTGAATACCGTGTCGCCCGGCTGAGCGTTTCGCGCAACTCCTGCGCCGTGACCGGCGCAAACACGGTTTGCTGTTCGCCCGATGCCGTGCGCACAGAGGGCGGCCATCCGACCCGCAGGCGCACTTCCTCGATTTGCTGCTGCCCGTCCAAGAGCGCCAGCTCTGCCGCGCGCGGCGGCGGCAGACAGGCGATCGCCTGCATATAGGCCCGGTCCTGTTTTCCTTCCATTTGCATCACCTGTCCCTACTCTATGCCCGGCCTGTCCCGAATATGACTGCAACACAACCGTAACAAAACGGGCATTGACAAGGCGCGCCTTTGGGAATATAATAGGTATAAATATTGCACAAAGCGATGACAGAGGAAAGTAGTTGTTCCAAGTGCGGCTTTCAGGGAGTGTCCGGCATGACTGGAAACGGACGCAGGCGCCGGCACAATGAAGTTCCCTCTTGAGCTGCGGCGCTGAAAAGCAGTTTCCAGTAGGCGCCGACGGATTTCCTCCGTTATAGGGATAGGATATTTTCGTATCCGAAAAAAGTGCGGCATAGCGTTATGCCGAATGTGGGTGGTACCGCGGAACCGTTTGTCTTTCGTCCCTCTTTGTGGATGAAAGGCTTTTTTTGTGCTTTTTTCCGCCGGACAAACAAAACAAATCCCACATCATTCCAAAGGAGAGACAAAACTATGATTATCATTATGAAACAGGGCACGACCCGCGAGCATGTTGAAGAGCTTTCCCGCCACATTGAGCGCTGGAACGTCAAGGCAAACCCGATTTACGGCGCAGGCACTATCGTCATCGGTCTGGTCGGCGACACGGGCGCGGTCGATAAGGACGCGCTGCTTCGCGACCCGCAGGTTGAAAACATTCTCAAGGTGCAGGAGCCGTTCAAGCTGGCCAACCGCAAGTTCCATCCGGACAACACCGAAGTGACCATCGCGCCGGGCGTTGTGGTCGGCGGCAAAAAGCTGGTCGTGATGGCCGGTCCCTGCTCGGTCGAGAGCGAAGAGCAGATCATCGACGTTGCCAAACATGTACAGGCTGACGGCGCAACCGTGCTGCGCGGCGGCGCGTGGAAGCCGCGTTCCTCCCCGTACTCCTTCCAGGGTCTTAAGGCGGAGGGCCTCGAGCTGCTGCACAAGGCGCATGTGGAAACCGGTCTGCCGGTCGTCACCGAGATCACCAACCCTGCGCACATCGACCTGTTCATGGACAAGTGCGACTGCTTCCAGGTCGGCGCGCGCAACATGCAGAACTTCGAGCTGCTCAAGGAGCTGGGTCAGACCGACAAGCCGATCCTGCTCAAGCGCGGCTTTGCCAACACGATGGAAGAATTCCTGATGAGCGCCGAGTACATCATGGCGGGCGGCAACGAACAGGTCATCCTGTGCGAGCGTGGCATCCGCACCTATGAAAAATACACCCGCAACACGCTGGATATCTCGGCAGTACCGGTGCTCAAGCGCATGAGCCATCTGCCGGTTGTTGTTGACCCGTCCCACGCAGGCGGTATTTACTGGATGGTTGAGCCGCTGGCCAAGGCAGCGGTTGCTGCGGGCGCGGACGGCCTGATGATCGAGGTCCACAACGACCCCGCGCACGCGCTGTCGGACGGCGCGCAGTCGCTGACCTATTATTCCTTCCACGAGACCATGCACAACCTGCGCGCGGTAGCGCAGGCGGTCGGCCGCGAAATTTAATTTGCTTGCAAACACGTTTTGAAGCGAAATCCCACGCGCCCCAAGGCGCGATACGCGATACATGATGTAAAGGAGTGTTTCCCCAGTGCAGACGCTGAGCCTGACGGGCGCGAACGGCGTGTCCGAAATTTACATTGAAAACGATCTTCTCAGCCACGCGGGCAAGGCGATCGGCGATGTTTTCTCCCCCTCCCGCGTACATATCGTGACCGACTCGACGGTTGCGCCGCTCTATCTTGCGCAGCTGACGCAGCAGTTTGACCTGCCGGTCAGCTCGACCGTCATCCCTGCGGGCGAGGAACACAAGCGACTCTCCACGGTCGAGGGCATTTACCACGACCTGCTCGCCGCGGGCATGACGCGCAAAGACCTCATTATCGCCCTCGGCGGCGGCGTGGTGGGCGACATCACGGGCTTTGCCGCCGCGACCTTTCTGCGCGGCGTATCGCTGTGCCAGATTCCGACCACCCTGCTCGCGCAGGTGGATTCCTCGGTTGGCGGCAAGACCGGCGTAGACCTTGACGAAGGCAAAAACCTCGTCGGTGCATTCTACCAGCCGCGGCTGGTACTGATCGACCCCGAGGTGCTCCAAACCCTGCCGGACGCAACCTTTGCCGACGGCATGGCGGAGATCGTCAAATATGGCTACATCGCCAACCCTGCGATTTTGGATATGGTGTCGCAGCCGGACTATAAAACGCACATCGGAGAGGTGATTTACGAGTGCGTCAAGATCAAACGCGACGTGGTCGCCATCGACGAGCATGACACCGGCCTGCGCATGATCTTAAATTTCGGCCACACGATCGGTCACGCAGCGGAAAAGCTCGGAAACTACACTGAGCTGACGCACGGGCAGGCGGTAGCGATCGGCATGGTTGCCGCAATGCGGCTGGCCGCTTTGCGTGGCGACGCCGACCTTTCCGCGCCGCTCATTGCGCTTTTGCAGCAGCTTGGCTTGCCGACTGAGCTGACGCACGACCGCGAGGCGATTTTCCACGCGCTGCTGTCGGATAAAAAGAAATTCGGCAGCACGGTCAACTTCATCCTTGTGCGCGAACCGGGCCGGGCGGAGATCACGCCGATCGAATCGGAAACGCTGCACGAGTACATTCTCAAACTGTAAGGAGGTTTGTCTGATGGGTTCCACCTGGGGCAGTGTCATTAAACTATCCATCTTCGGGGAGTCGCACGGCGCAGGCATCGGCGTTGTGATCGACGGCTTTCCGGCGGGCGTCCCGTACGATGAAGCCTTTGTGCTGCGGGAAATGGAGCGCCGCGCACCCGGACGCAACAAGCAGTCCACCCAGCGCAAGGAGGCCGACACACCGGTCATCCAATCCGGCCTTTTGAACGGCCAGACGACCGGCGCGCCCATCTGCGCCGTCATCCAGAACACCAACCAGCGCTCGGGCGACTACGCTGCGCTGGCCGCGCAGCCCCGTCCGGGCCATGCGGATTACACCGGCATGGTGCGCTACCACGGCTGCAACGACCCGCGCGGCGGCGGGCATTTTTCCGGTCGTCTGACCGCGCCGCTGGTGTTTGCCGGCGCGCTGTGCAAGCTGTGGCTCAAAACGTTCGGGATCACAGTCGGCTCGCACATTCAGTCGATCGCCCAGATTCAGGATATGCCGTTTGACGATGTGGACATCCCGGTTTCTCAGCTGGATGCGCTGCGCGAGGCCGACTATCCGGTCAACAATCCGCGCGCACTGGACGCGATGCTTGCGGCGATCGAAGAAGCGCGCGAAGCGCAGGACTCGGTCGGCGGCGTGATCGAATGCGCGGCCGTCGGCCTGCCCGCCGGCATCGGCAGCCCGATGATGGACACGGTGGAAAGCCGTCTGTCCTCCATCCTGTTTGCCGTTCCCGCTGTCAAGGGCGTGGAATTCGGCGCAGGCTTTGCATTCGCCGCCTTGCGCGGTTCGCACGCAAATGACACCCTGTATCAGGACGGCGACACGATCAAAACCGAAACCAACAACAACGGCGGCGTCAACGGCGGCATCACCAACGGTATGCCGCTGATCGTGCGGGTGTGCATCAAGCCCACGCCGTCCATCTCGACCACCCAGCAGACCCTCAACATCCAGACCGGCAAGGTCGAGCCGCTCTCCATCCACGGGCGGCACGACCCCTGCATCGTCACACGCGCCACACCGGTGGTTGAAGCGGCCTGCGCCGTGGCGCTGGCCAACCTGTTACGGGAGGCAAACGGCTATGCGTGATCTTTCCGAAATCCGGCAGGACATCAACCGCGTGGATGAGCAGATTCGCGCGCTCTTCCTCGAACGCATGGATCTGGCGCTTCAGGTGGCGCAGACCAAGGTCGAGACCGACGACAAAATCTATAAGCCTGACCGCGAAGCCGAAATCATTCAAAAGCGCACCGCAGGCATGAGCGAGGAGCTTTGCCTCAAATACACCGCGCTTTTGCAGAGCATGATTCGCGCCAGCCGTGAATATCAATACAGCGAGGTGCTGCGCCAGAAGCCCGATCGGTTTCCGCTGCATCCGTCAGGGAACGAACTTGCCCCAAAAACCGTCTATTATCAAGGTGTACCGGGCGCATATCAGGAGCTGGCTGCGCGGGCGCTCTTCCCGAACTGCGAGCCACAGCATGTGCCGACATGGGAGCAGGTGTTCCAGTCCGTGCGCGACGGCATTGCGGATGTGGGCGTCGTGCCGGTCGAAAACACGACCGCGGGTACCGTCAGCGAGGTTTACGACCTGCTGCTCGCCTATGATCTGTCGATCAACAAGTCATACATCAAAAAAATCTCACACTGTCTGGCTGCTGTGCCGGGCGCGCAGTTATCCGACATCCAAAGCGTCTGTTCGCATCCGCACGCGCTGCCCCAGTGCCATGCGTTCATCACCGAGCACGGACTGGAGGCCATCGAAGTTGCCAACACGGCGATTGCGGCGCAGAATGTACAGAAAAAGGGCGACCCGCATCTGGCGGCAATCTGCTCGCGCGAAGCCGCCGAGCGGTACGGTCTGACCATCCTTGCCGAAGGCATCAACGATCTCAAGCACAACGAGACGCGCTTCATCGCGGTCAGCCGCACGCTGACCAGCCGCCCCGAGGACAACCGCATCGAAATCGCTTTCCGCATCCCGAACGTCGCCGGTTCGCTCGGCCGCGTGCTGGATGTGTTCACCCATTACGGCATCGACATGACCAGCATCTATTCCCGTCCGGTCAAGGACAGCCCGTGGTGCTATGTGTTCTATGTGGACTTCACCGGCAATATGCAAGACCATGCCGTGCAGTCGCTGTTATATCAGCTCCATGAGGAGCTGCCCTACATCAAAGTCATCGGCAGCTATCCGGTTTCCGATGCAACGGAGGAGTAAACAAATGCAAATCCAACCTTGCGGCCCGCTGCGCGGCGAAATCACCGTGCCGGGCGACAAATCCATTTCGCACCGCGCGGTCATGCTGGGCGCGCTGGCAAACGGCACGACCCATATCACCGGCTTTCTGATGGGTGAGGACTGCCTGTCCACCATCGAATGCTTCCGCAAGATGGGCGTGGAAATCGAAATTACCGACAAAGAAGTGATCGTCGAGGGTGTGGGCCTGCACGGCCTGTGCGAGCCGGAGGACACGCTCTACACCGGCAACAGCGGCACGACCACCCGCCTGCTGTGCGGCATTCTGGCCGGACAGCCGTTCACTGCAACCTTAAACGGCGACGCTTCCATTCAGAAGCGCCCGATGGGCCGCGTTATCAAGCCGCTGCGCGAGATGGGCGCATCCATCGAGGGCAAAAACGACAACTACTGCCCGCTGACCCTGTACCCCAGCGAGCTGCACGGCATTGAGTACCGTCTGCCGGTAGCCTCTGCGCAGCTCAAGAGC
>DXDZ01000054.1 GCA_019115185.1 Candidatus Agathobaculum merdipullorum | reverse complement strand
AAAGGCGGCAAATTGACACAGCGCGGCGCGCGATGATATAATATGTCGGGCGCTGTCGTTCCCAGCGGCGGGCGGTTGACCACTCTCCTGTAAAAAGGAGGTGGTGCATATGGGGATGAAACTGTTTCGTTTCTTCGTATGTATAGCAGTCATGCTTTACATATTCACCATAAATGCAAAGTAACCGCCCCATCGACCAAAATGTAGCGGTTACTTTGTAACAACTGATTTTGGGTCAGCCGTCTGCCGACAGCGCCCCTTGTATAAGATATTATACCACACGCCCCGCCAAAGTCAAGGCGGGGCGTTTTGTTTGCCCCGGGAAGGAGTGCGTATGAAAATTTTACTGATTGCAGGGCATGGCGGCAGTCCCTATGATTCGGGCGCGGTCGGCTGCGGCTATACGGAAGCCGTCGAGACGCGCCGCATGGCGACCGCCGTCGCGCCGCTGCTGCGCAATTACGGCTTTGAGGTCGTGATGTACGACCAGAAAAACGACGCCTACAAGGTGCTGAAGAACGGCGGTAGCCTGCCGCTGTCCGGGGTGGGCTATGTGATCGAGCTGCATCTCAACGCGGCGGCAAACGACCCGAAGGGCAACGGCAAGACCACAGGCGTGGAGGTGCTGGTGCATACCGGGGAGACCGGCATCACGGTGGAGCAGGCAATCTGCCGCCGCATTGCGGCGCTGGGTTTTTCCAGCCGGGGTGTCAAGCGGCGCGGCGATCTGCGGGTGATGAACACCGTGCATCGCAAAGGCATTAGCCACGCGCTGATCGAGACGTGCTTTGTGGACGACGCGGACGATATGAAGCTATACAAGGCGAAGTTTTACGACATCGCGCGTGCAATTGCAGACGGCGTAGCAGAGGGCTTTGGCAAAACGGTTCAGAAGGAGGACGACGAAGTGACCCAGAAGAAAACAGTCAGCATTGACGGCAAGAATTACACCTGCGACGTGATCGAGAAGGCGGGCTATAACTATGTCCAGCTGGCGGATTTGGCGCAGGCAGGGTACGGCGTGACGTATGATGCCAAGACAAAGGTGCCGGGCATCGTCGCGCCGATGACGCGACCGGGCGATATTGCGGTCGATGAGGAAACACAGCAGGCGTTGGAAGCGGTGCAGCGTGCTGCGGGCCTGACAGCGGAGACGATGGTATACCTGATGCAGTATCGGTATGGCGACGATCTGGTCAAGAAGCTGGCCGCTGCCGTGAAATAACGGTATTCAAATTGGACACCTAAATATAAGGTGATGTATAATAGCAGAGTTCCATTTGGATACGGAAAAGTCCGGGGTGTAATGCTCCGGACTTTCGTCATCTGTTTTTGAAATTAGGCGGGCCGGATGGTGAAATCGGTGCAGCGATGCGCTATCTCAACCAGCGCTACGCCATGCCGTACAAAGAGGGCAAGGCCATTCTGACCGACATCGGTACGGAGGAACTGGCGCACCAGGAGATGATCGCTGCGATTGTCTACCAGTTGACCCGCAACCTGACGCCCGAGCAGATCAAGGAGGGCGGCTTTGACGCTTACTTTGTCGATCATACGACCGGCATTTATCCGCAGTCTGCAGCGGGCATCCCGTTCTCAGCCTCGGCGCTGCAAAGCAAAGGCGACCCGATCACCGACCTGTTCGAAGATCTGGCTGCCGAGCAGAAGGCGCGCACGACGTATGACAATCTGCTGCGCCTGATTGACAACCCGGATGTGCGCGAGCCGCTCAAATTCCTGCGCGCACGCGAGATCGTGCATTTCCAACGCTTCGGCGATGCGCTGCGCGTGGTGCAGGATCATCTGGACAGCAAAAACTACTATGCGTTCAACCCGGCGGTGGACCTGCGCAAATCTCCGCGCAAAACCGCAGCGTCTGCGGAGACGGATACCACGGAGAAGACGGAATAATGGCGTGAAGCCCGTGTGGGCAAATGCAAAAAAACGCAGCGTAAACGTGCATAAAAGAAATCCCGGCAGGGGAAAGGGTGCGGACCAAACGGTCGGCACCCTTTTTGCTTTGTGTGGCGGGAAAAGCGGATGCAATGCATCTGTGAGTCGTTCCTACTTGACTGATGCCACATTGGGCTTGACAGACAGGCACCGGCAGACTATAATGAACAATGTTCATATTGGAGGGGATCGGATGAATACGGTCGTCACATCAAAAGAAGAGATTTTGAAAACGAGCCGGGAGCTGCTGCAGAAACAAGGCTGGTCGGCGGTCAATATCCGGTCGGTGGCGGCAGCTTGTGATGTTTCCGTCGGGTCGATTTATAACTATTTTTCCTCCAAAACAGAGCTGGTCGGTGCCATTGTGGAGAGCGTTTGGTGCGAGATTTTTCATCGTCCGGAAAAGGAGGAAGCCTTTCAGGATATCCGCTCCTGCATCGTCTGGATGTATGCACGCATGGAATATGGCTGCAAGCAATATCCGGGCTTTTTTGCGCTTCACTCGCTGGGCTTTATGCAGGAGGACAAACCGGATGGCAGGCGGCGGATGCAGCAAACTTGGCAGCATATCCTGTCCGACTTGTGCGCAGTCCTCAAGCGGGACCCCAATATCCGGCCCGATGCCTTTGATGAATGCTTCACAGCCGAGAAGTGCGCGGATGTTCTGTTCTCACTAATGCTGTCAGCCTTGCTGCGGCAGGAGTATGACCCTTCGGTCGTTCTGGAAATTGTTCGCAGAACGCTTTATTGATAAAGCCCACGCTGCGGTGGGCCTTTTTGTCCGAAAGTGGAAAGAAAGGATGTGTAACGCATGCAGGCAATCATGGAAACACTTTTTGATATTGTATATCTGTCATTGGTCATCACCATCGGAATTTTGATGATCCGGGGCAGCAGGGGAAACGATCAGTTCCGACTGTTTGGATGGATGGCTGTGATATTGGGAAGCGGTGACGCTTTTCATCTGGTGCCGCGTGCGGTGGCCCTTTGCACGACCGGGCTGGAAAACTATACGGCCGCATTGGTAGTGGGCAAGTGCGTCACTTCCATCACCATGACCATTTTCTATGTGCTGCTCTATTGCGTCTGGCGGAAACGATATCAGGTCACGGGGCATGGCGGTCTGACTGCCGCGGTGTATATTCTGGCAGGGCTGCGGATTGTTCTGTGCCTGCTGCCGCAGAATCAGTGGCTGCGCGCGGATGCGCCGCTGTCCTGGGGGATTTACCGCAATATTCCCTTTACGCTTTTGGGGCTGGTTATTATCGTATTGTTCTATCAGGCTGCCAAAAAGCATCAGGACCATGCCTTCCGTTGGATGTGGCTGACCATCGTGCTCAGCTTTGCCTTTTATATCCCGGTGGTTCTGTGGTCGGATACCATGCCCATCATCGGCATGCTGATGATCCCCAAGACCTGTGCTTATGTATGGGCCGTGCTGATGGGCTATTTTGCCATGAAGCAGGAATGCGGACAAGAAAAATAGAAAAAAGCGGCATAGTTTAGGCTATGCCGCTTTTGCATTTAGTTGAGAATTTTCAGGAACAGCTCGCGGTTGAACTGATGATGGAACTGCTCGATCTGATCGGCAATGCTTTCGCAGCATTGCTTGACTTCCGGGTTGGCCGAACCGTTGGCGTTGCGCTCCTTGAAGACATGTCCCCATTCGGTGAGGTCGATTTTGAAAATGAAGTTGCTCGGAATGCTCAGCATATACAGCCCGCGTTTGACGTCCGGGTTGTCCGCCATATCCTCGCGGATATAGCCGTTGACCGCCTTGACGTAGGTTACCCCGTCGTGCTCGATCGTCTGCGGTACGGTAAGGCCGAGCTCTTGCAGTGCCTGATCGGTCGGCAGAATTTTATCCTGATACCAAGCCGACATTTCGTAAGAAAAGGACGCCAGACGGGTGCTCGAACGGATGATGCGGTTGTTGAAGCGTTTGGCATGTGCGTCCCAGTCGTCCTGACCGGCGCGGTGCAGCCCTTCCACGGTGATCGACATGTCGATGAACCGCAGCATGGTGGTATGCTTCCAGCCCCATTTGGTGAGCTTGTCCATCCAGTCGGCAAACTCGGAAAAAGCCGCGTCCTGCGTGCTGTCGTATTCCCGCAAGCCGCCGTCCGCGCGCAGTACCGTGCGGCAAATTTCACGAATATGCAATTCTTTTTCGCGTGTCCACGACCGCTTGCTCATAAACATGGAAACGATTGCATCATCGATCCCTGAAATCTGATTCAAATACGTTTTCATCGCTGTTCCCTCGCTTTTTTACGTTGATTATAGCATGTTTGCCAATGCACCGCAATATCAGACCGGAGAAATCCGGGCAGGGCAGGCAATGCCGCGGATGGGATGCGGCAAGGATGCACCTCATCCGCAGCCTGCGAAAGAAAATAGACCTGCTACCCGTTTTCGCTGAGCGCGTCGCGCAGCTTTTCCAGCGCCCGCTTTTCAATGCGCGATACATAGCTGCGCGAGATGCCGAACTGTTTGGCGATCTCGCGCTGCGGCAGCGGTGCCGCCAGACCAAGGCCGTACCGAAGCCGGATGATCTCCCGCTCTCTTGGGGAAAGCGATGTGGCGAGCGCACGATGCATGGCGAGATAGCGGTCGTGTTCTTCTACGGCAGCAAGACCGTCGTCCTCGCAGCAGATGATATCCTGCAAGGCCAGCGCGTTGCCGTCGCCATCGGTTTCGAGCGTATCGGACAGCGAAAGCTCTCCCGCGTTTTTCCGCTTTTGCCGAAAGTGCATGAGCAGCTCGTTTTGAATGCATTTGGAAGCATAGGTGGCCAGACGGATGCTTTTGTCCGGCCGGAAGGTGCTGACTGCCTTAATCAGCCCGATGGTGCCGATGGAAATCAGGTCATCCTGCTCGGCGCTGGAGGCATAGTATTTCTTGACAATGTGCGCCACCAGCCGCAGATTGTGCTCGATCAACTGCGCACGGGCTTTTTCATCGCCTTCCTGCTGCATTTTTCGCAGCAGTTCGGCTTCCTTGTCCGGCGGCAGCGGCTTGGGGAACGACCCGTCCGCGCCCTGCACGCGCAGGACGAGAAAAAAGAATGCGCCGCCCAGCGCAAACAGGGAGGGAAACAGCATGCGGATGCACCTCGCTTTTTTCAGGATACCGTTACGTTATGCGTGCCCGGGGATGTCCTATGACGCAGAAAATAGGGCTTGTAATTTGCATGCGAATCCATTATAATATGGTAGTATTCATGGCTAAATGCACGAGGAGGTGTAAGCAATGCCAAGTGCTCAGCAATACCTGGCGGTAATCGGTCAATTTGCGCCGTTGGTCATCCTGATCGTTTTGTTCTATTTTCTGATGATCCGCCCGCAGCGCAAGCGCGATAAGGCCGAACGCGATATGCGCAATTCGATCGAAGTGGGTGACGAGATCTCCACGATCGGCGGGTTCATCGGCCGCGTCGTCAATATTAAGGATGATGTGCTGATTATCGAGACATCGAACGATCGCACCAAGCTCAAGATTTATCGTTGGGCGATCCGCAGCAAGGAGGCTCCGGCGACCGAAACGGTCGAGGCGCCCAAGGAAGCGGATAAGAACGCAAAGTAATAAACCGGTTTCTTGCCGAATAGGATAAAGCAAAATCATTCGGCGGGAGGATGCGTAAGTTATGAGAAAAACCAATGAAGGACCTTCGCCCGTCGGCGTGTTGCTGCCGTCGGCAGTGGTCGGCCTGTTGGCGACCTTGCTGCTGATGCTGGTCGGTGCGATATTCGTACATCGCCGTGTATTGGCGGAACAGGCAATTGCGCCGTGCGCGCTGATTTTTTTGGCAGTCGGCTGTGCGCTGGCGGCGCTCATGGCGGCAAAACGTGCTCCGGGAGGGAAATTCCTGTGGGCAATGGGTGCGGGCATCCTGGTTTTTCTGGTTCTGCTGCTGGTGAGCGTGATTCCGCTTGCCCAGCCGATCAATGTTGTGCGTATGGCGGTCAGCCTGCTTTGTGCGCTGGCGGCTTCGGCGCTTGGCGGTTTTGCCGGCGCCAATATGCGTAAACGGAAAAAATATCGTCATTTAAAAAAGTAGGAGGGAAATTTCCATGAAGCATGTTTCTACGCTGACCTCTGCAACCCTGAAGCAGACCGCGGCACACGGTGGCTGCGGCGAGTGCCAGACTTCCTGCCAGTCCGCTTGCAAGACCTCTTGCACGGTGGCAAACCAGAAGTGCGAGCACGCGAAGTAAATCGCGGGTTTTAAGAAGTCAATCGCAAGGCGTGCCGGTTGCGGCGCGCCTTGTTTGTTGCGTATCGGAGGAAGATTGAAAAAATGATTCATCGTTATCAAAAAAACGGTTTGAATTTTGTGCTGGACGTCAATTCGGGCGCGGTGCATGTGCTGGACGATATCAGCTATGCGGTATCCGGCCTGATCGACGAGAATATGGCGGATACCTGTCCGCAGTCGATCGTGGATGCGCTACCGCAGTATCCGGCGGAGGAAGTGCGCGAGGCATATGACGAGCTGCTGGAGCTGAAGAAGGCGGGCCAGCTGTTCGCGCAGGATGATTACATCGACGTCAGCAAGTATATTCCGGTCGGCGCACCGGTCAAGGCGCTGTGCCTGCATGTCGCGCATGACTGCAACCTGCGCTGCAAATACTGTTTTGCATCCACGGGTGACTTTGGTCAGGGCCGCAAGATCATGCCGCCGGAGATCGCCAAAAAGGCGATCGACTTTGTCATCGCGCGTTCGGGCAAGCGGCATAATATCGAGGTGGACTTTTTTGGCGGCGAGCCGCTCATGGCGTGGGATACGGTTGTGCAGACGGTGGATTACGCGCGCAGTCTGGAGGAAAAGTTCGACAAAAAGTTCCGCTTTACCATCACGACCAACGGCCTGCTGCTCGATGAGGACAAGCGTGCTTACATCAATGAGAATATGGACAACGTCGTGCTGTCGCTCGACGGCCGCCCGGAGGTCAACGACGAGTTCCGCAAGACTGTGTCGGGCGCGGGCAGCTATGATGTGATCGTGCCCAAGTTCAAGGCGCTGGTGGATGCGCGCGACCCGCAGAAGGATTACTATGCACGCGGCACGTTCACCTCGCACAATCTGGATTTTGCCGACGATGTGGTGCACATTGCGGACGCGGGCTTTGACCGCCTGTCGGTCGAGCCGGTGACGGCCGATCCCGGCTGTGGTTACGACCTGACCGAAGCCGATCTGCCCAAAATCGAAGCTGAGTATGACCGTCTGACCGAGATCATGCTCGAGCGCAGAAAGGCGGGCAAGCCGTTCTCGTTCTTCCATTTCATGGTCGATCTGGATCAGGGACCGTGCGTGGTCAAGCGTCTGCGCGGCTGCGGCGCGGGCTACGAATATGTGGCCGTCACGCCGGACGGCGATATCTATCCCTGTCACCAGTTTGTCGGCAAGGACGAGTTCAAGCAGGGCAGCGTGCTCGACCAGTCGTTCGATATGGACATCGCGGCAAAGTTTGCGGGCATGAACATTTATACTCGTCCCAAGTGCCAGAAATGCTGGGCGAAATTCTACTGCTCGGGCGGCTGCTCGGCGGCAAATTACAATATGAACCACGATATGAATGATTCGTATGATCTCGGCTGCGAGATGGAGCGCAAGCGATTGGAGTGCGCAATTTATCTAAAAGCGGCAGAGAAAATTTGTGCAGATTAATCATTGTGCCAAAAATGTGTCAAGATACTGTAAAAGGCGTTGCGGAGCGCTGCAAAGCTGCCGTATAATGACTACTGTATTTTCAATGTTCCTCTGTGAAGGAGATGATGATATGCCGCAGAACGTATTGGTATCCGTGCTGGGTGAGGGGGAGTATCTGCCCCATCTGGTTCGTGCCATTCTGGAAAAAGAGGTAATCCCTGCGCGTAACCTGTTCCTGTCCTCGAAAAATGAAGTGGCTTGTCAGGCGGCCGAGGGTTATGATGTGCGCCTCTGTGAGGACGACCTTTCCGCAGTCATCAAAAGCGAGATCGTTCTGGTGACCGCGTCCAAGCGCGAAATGCCGACCCAGCTGGCCATGATCTCCAGCAGCTCGCAGAAGCGTGTGGTCGTGACCGTGTGCGACAGTGAAAAGGTCGATCTGGCCTATGTATCCGATCGCATCGTCGCCGCGACCGAGCTGATTGCCGCTGTGTTGCACCGGGACGAAAACGGAAAGCTCTATGCGACCTATGAGATCAGCCAGAAGGCGCGTCTGTTCCTGCATCAGCCGTGCCGCGATCTGGTGAACGCCATGTGCGACCGGATCAATGCAATGGGCTGAGTTCTAAAACGGTAAAACCGGGAATATGCTGTATCATGACCTTCCATGAGGGGGAGACGAATGAGTAAGCAGCATATTCTCGGTTTTTTTGATGATCTGGTGCGCACGCCCGCGTTTTTGTTTTTGTGCGCGATGTTTTTATGCGGCGCGGTGGCGGGCGGCCTGACCGGTCTGCGTGCCAGCGAGGGGGACAGCGCGGTAGAGCTGACGGCGTTTCTGGCGCAGCTGCCGGGACAGGCACTCAAAAGCATGCTGTGCGCGCTGCTGTGGATCGTGCTGGCTCCGTTGTGCGCGCTGCTGCGCCCGGCACCGCTGTTCCTGTCCGCGGTGGTGGCTGCGCGTGGCTTTGTGCTCGCGCTGACCATGGCGGTCGGGCTGGGACAGGAGGAAGGCGCGCTGCTGTCTCTTGGCATGGCGGCGCTGCCTGCCATGCTGGGCGTGCCGGCGCTGCTTGCCGCCTGCTCGATGGTGTGGCAGAGCGGGGAGGCAATGGGACGGTATTCGCTGCGCGCTTGTCGCGCACCGTTTGCGGTGTGCCTGCTGATGGCGGCGGCGGGCGCGCTGCTGCGCGTGACCTTTGCGCTGCTGTGGAACATATGACAAGAGCCGGACGCAAATGCGTCCGGCTCTTGTTCTAGGCTGTGCCGTGCTTGCGGGGAGAGAACTACCGCGCGGCTTTATACATACAGGTAATCTGCCATAACGGGCTGCAAGCCGTGCGCCTGAATGGCCTGATAGACTTCATCCACCGAGCGGCCGTCCGAAATCTCAAACTGCTCGTCGCCCTTGTCCTCGCCCGAGTGACCGCCGATGCCGACGTCCACGCCCGCGGAAATCTTGGTTGCGGCGATGCCGATGATGTGGTCGCGGAAGCCTGCGCGCTCGCGCGTCGAGATCGTGATGGACGCGAACGGCATGAAGATACGGTAAGCGCACACGACCTGCAAAAGCTGCGGCTCGTGAACATCCTTGGGGTTGATCTTATCGTTGTTGATAATCGGCCGCAGACGCGGGCAGGAGAACGCGATCTCCGCGTGCGGATACTTGCGCTGTAACAGATAGGCGTGCAGACCGGTCGCAAAGGCATCTTTGCGGAAGTCGGACAGACCCAGAAGCGCGGCAAAACCCACGCCGCGCATGCCGCCCATCAGGGCGCGCTCCTGCGCGTTCAGGCGATAGGGGAAAATGCGCTTGTGCCCGCCGAGGTGCAGGGTCTGGTATTTGTCCGCGTCGTAGGTTTCCTGAAACACGGTGACGTAATCCACGCCGCACTCGTGTAGATAGGCGTATTCGTTGACGTTGAGCGGATAGATCTCAATGCCGATGACGCGGAAGTATTGGCGCGCGAGCTTGACTGCCTCGCCGATGTACTCGACGGGCGACATCGTGCGGCTCTCGCCGGTCAGCAGCAGGATTTCCTGTAAACCGGTTGCGGCGATCGCCTGAAGCTCCTGCTCGATCTCGTCCATATCGAGCTTGGCGCGGCGGATCTTGTTGTGGCAGTTGAAGCCACAGTAGACACAGTAGTTTTCGCAGTAGTTGGCAATGTACAGTGGGGTGAACATCTGCACCGAGTTGCCGAAATGCTTGCGCGTCTCCATCTGCGCGCGCTGCGCCATTTGTTCAAGGAACGGCGCGGCGGCGGGGGAGAGCAGCGCCGCAAAGTCCTCCGGCTGCAATACGTCGCGGTTTAACGCGCGCTGCACATCGGCGGCGGTATAACGCTCCGCGTCGTATGCGTTCATGCGGGAGATGACTTCGTCCTGAATTTCCGAGCCGATGTTGTCCATACCGGGCTGGTAGGCCATGTGGTCGGTCTCGGCGGTGATATATTTTGCGGAAATGACCTCTGACTTGGGTTCGTTCATAACCGAATGTCCTTTCTGATGTGAATGATAAAAACGGGCGGTGATGCGCCTTCTGGTGTGGCAGCCGCCGTTCCTATTGTGACGTGGCAAGTGGGCGGCAAACTGAATGCGGAACCCTGCTTTGCGCGCGCAGCGCGCCCTTGAGGGAAAGGGGTTGATTCGCAAGAAGGGGAAAACCGCAGGTTGTCCCCTTCTTGTGCGCCTGCCGCGCGCAGCGGCATCGTTCCCGCAGCCGAAGGCTGCGCCTTAGTCGCGCAGGAAGCCGGTCAGCGGGGAGGATGCCGACGCGCTCTCGCGCACGCGGCCAAGCCCTGCGAGATACGCCGTGCGGCCGGCTTCGATCGCCTTTTTAAACGCTTCGGCCATCGCCGGAATGTCGCCCGCCGTGGCGATTGCTGTGTTCGCCATGACAGCGGCCGCGCCCATCTCCATTGCCTCGCAGGCCTGCGACGGACGGCCGATGCCCGCGTCCACGATGATCGGCAGGTCGATCTCGTTAATCAGAATTTGAATGAACTCGCGCGTAGCCAGCCCCTTGTTGGTGCCGATTGGCGCGCCGAGCGGCATGATGCAGGCCGCGCCCGCGTCCACCAGATCGCGCGCGACGTTCAGGTCGGGGTACATGTACGGCATGACGACAAAGCCCTCTTTTGCGAGGATTTCGGTTGCGCGGATGGTTTCCTGATTGTCGGGCAGCAGATATTTGCTGTCGCGCATGATCTCGATTTTGACAAAGTCGCCGCAGCCGACCTCGCGCGACAGGCGTGCAATGCGCACCGCTTCGTCCGCGTTGCGCGCGCCCGAGGTGTTGGGCAGCAGGGTGACGCCCTGCGGGATGTAATCGAGAATGTTCGCGGTGCCGCCCTCGTTGGCGCGGCGCAGCGCGAGCGTGATGATCTGCGCGCCTGCATTATGTACGGCCGCATTGATTAAATCGAGCGAATATTTGCCCGAGCCCAGAATAAAGCGGGAGGTAAATTCGTGCCCGCCCAGAATCAGCTTATCTTCCATGGTGTTTTGCTCCTTTGTTGTCCGTTTTGATTGCCCATCCGGTTATGGGTCGGTGTGTCCGAGCAGCAGACGCAGCACCATGGTGGCCTGCTGCGCGGCGCAGAGAGCGACGCGCGGGGCCATCAGGCCGATGCCGTCTGCAATGTCGCTCGTCCCGTCTCCGCAAACGTAAAGCCGCCCGAAGCGGCGTTCGGTGCGCATGAGGTTGGCTGAGCCGTAGCCTGCCATGCCGCTGCCCGAAACAATGGGCGTGTCCGGCAGTTGTTCCAGCAGCGTTTCAATCAGCATGGCTTTCTGATCGGCGCGGTCAAACGCCTCGCAAATCACATCACAGTCTGCAAACAGGCGCGCGGCATTGGCCGGAATCACGCGCTCGGTGTGCGGTTCGTATTGCAGATAGGGGTTGATCGCTTCGAGCTGTTCGAGCAGCGCCAGCGTTTTGGGAATGCCGATATCCTTCATCGTGTAGTGCTGCCGGTTGAGGTTGCTGATTTCCACCGTGTCAAAATCGACCAGCACCAGCCGCCCCACGCCCAGCCGTGCCAGATGCACGGCGATATTGGAGCCGAGCCCGCCCAGTCCCGCGATGCCGACCGAAGCCTGATCGAGCTTTTGCTGGATGTCCGCGCCATGGCGCTCGACGAGCGCGGCGTGCAGTTCTTCTTTGGTCAAGTGCATGGCTTCAACCCCCGCCGACAAACTGCACAATTTCGATCACATCGTCCTCGTGCAGTGGTTCCTCTGCAAACCGTGCGCGCGGCACGATCTGTCCGTTTTTCTCCACCGCAACGCGCTGCGGGTCATGCCCGCGCTGCTCCAAAACAGACAGTACGGTTGCATTTGGGGGACAGGTGCATGCTTCACCGTTTATCTTCATAAAATCCCTTCTTTCAGGCAATAAAAAATACCCCGGTTTCACCATGCGGTAAAACCGGGGCATTGAGATTTTGCGATGCGACAGCTTCCCTACGATGGTGCTAACCAACAGGTTCAAAAGGTTAGGCTCTCGCCCTCTCAGCCGCTCATCACGGCACCCTTGCTTGCAAATCCAGTATAGACCTGCGAAAAGTGGTTGTCAAGATGCAGATTTTCTGCTACAATTTTAGAAAACAAATGTTCGATGGGAGGGAAACGCCGTGGAGCGCACGATTTTGCATTGTGACTGCAACTCGTTTTATGCTTCGGTCGAGACGCAGCTCGATCCGACGCTGGCCGACGGGCCGAGTGCGGTCTGTGGCGACCCGGAAAGCCGTCACGGCATCATCCTTGCCAAAAACGAAAAGGCTAAAGCGTTTGGCGTGCAGACGGCCGAAACCATCTGGCAGGCCAAGCGCAAATGCCCGGATCTGCGGCTGGTTGCGCCGCACCGCGAGGAGTACGTCAAATATTCGCGCCGCTGCAATGAGCTGTATCTGCAATACACCGATCTGGTCGATCCGTTCGGTATTGACGAGTCCTTCCTCGACGTGACCGGATCGATGCACCTGTTTGGCACGGGGGAGCAGATCGCGGACGAGCTGCGTCGCCGCATGCGCGAAGAGGTGGGGCTGACGATCTCGGTCGGCGTGTCGTTCAATCGCGCGTTTGCCAAGCTGGGCAGCGACTACAAAAAGCCGGACGCGACGACCGTGTTTTCGCGCGAGAATTTCCGCGAGCGCGTCTGGCCGCTGCCGGTCAATACCCTGCTGTACGTCGGCAAGCGCGCTGCCGCACGGCTTGACGGGCTGGGCGTGCATACGATTGGCGACTTGGCTGCATGTGAGCCTGCGTTTGTGCACGGTATTTTCGGCAAGCAGGGTGACATGCTGCTGCGCTATGCCCGCGGCGAGGACGACGAGCCGGTGCGTTCGTTCTATGCGGAGCGTGAGGTCAAGAGCGTGGGCAATGGCATGACCTTTGCACACAATCTGCTGGGCGAGGAGGAGTGCCGCATGGGCCTGACCGCCTTGTGCGACAACGTCGGCCGCCGTTTGCGGGCGCGCGGGATGGTGTGCCAGACCGTGCAGATTGGCATTCGTGACCCGGAGTTTCACAATCGCTCGCGGCAGGTGACGCTCGAGCAGCCAACCAATTCCACCCGCGTGCTGTTTGAGACCTCGCTTGCGTTATTGCGTGCACATTGGCAGATGGACAAGCCGGTGCGGCTGCTGTCGGTTACGGCGGCGAATTTGCTGCCGGAAAGCCAGTCCTGCGAGCAGCTTTCGCTGTTTGACAGTCCGCAGCAGACGCAGACGCGGCAAAAACAGCAAAAGCTGGACAAAACGGTGGATGCGCTGCGGCAGAAGTTTGGCAACCGGTCTGTGATGTTTGCCAATTCGGTGCGGAAGAGCGAGAAAACCGAACACAAAGAAGAAAACAAGCCGTGAATGAGTTCACGGCTTGCTTTTTGTCCACGCCTGCCGCAGCAAGGCGGCGGCTTGGTCGATTTGCGGCTCGGTCAGGCCCGCATAGCCCAGCACCAGTGTGGCCTTGGGTGGCTTGACCGGCGGGGTATAGTACGCCGAAAGGCCGTATACCCGCACCCCGACGGCGGCTGCCCGTTCGATCAGTTCGCCTTCGAGCATCCCGTTCCGCATGTGCAGCAGCAGGTGCAGGCCCGCCTCCGAGCGGGACACCTCATGCGGCAGATCGTGAAGTTCGCGCGCGAGCGCGGCCAGCAGCGCGTCGCGCCGCACCTGATATACCTTGCGGCTGCGGCTGATGTGCCGTTCAAACGCGCCCGTGCGCAGAAAGGCCGCGAGCGTGTGCTGCTCGAAACTGGGCACGGTCGATGAATAGAGCGAGAAACGCTCGCGGTAGCGCGCCATCAGCGCATCTGGCAGGACCAGATAGCCGATGCGCAGGCCGGGCGCAAGGCTTTTGGCAAAGGTGTTGACGTACACGACCCGCCCTGCGCGGTCGAGCTCGCCCAGCGCGGGAATCGGGCGCGAGGCATAGCGGAATTCGCTGTCATAATCGTCCTCGATGATATAGCGGTCGGGCGCGGCGGACGCCCAGCGCAAAATCTCGAGCCGCCGCGCGGCGGGCATGACCGTACCGAGCGGGAAGTGGTG
This sequence comes from Candidatus Agathobaculum merdipullorum, assembly GCA_019115185.1. Lineage (GTDB taxonomy): Bacteria > Bacillota > Clostridia > Oscillospirales > Butyricicoccaceae > Agathobaculum > Agathobaculum merdipullorum. The sequence goes on along the minus strand of DXDZ01000054.1, from coordinate 5,306 downwards.
CGAGGGGGTCAGATAGACAACCGATGCGTCGGATGCCGTCAGCGCATCCGCGCGCAGGCCGCTTTTGTCCAGCGGCAGTGGGCACACCGCCGCACCGTTTGCGTCAAAAATCTGGTATAGCTTGCGGTAGCCGGGGTTTTCCAGCCCATATACGCGGTCGCGCCCCAAAAGCCGGATGACCAGATGCATGAGGTATTCTGAGCCTGCGCCGACCAGAATGTTGTCGGGCGAGACGTTGATGCCGCGAAAGTCGTACAGATACCGCGCGATCTGCTCACGCAGTTCGACCGCGCCGCACGGGTCGGTCGCGTGCAGCAGGCGGTCGGAATATTCGCTGAGCACGCTGCGGCTGAGCCGCGCCCACGTGGAGAATGGAAAGCGGCCGTTGTCCACAATATTGGTGCGGAAGTCGTAAAGGTAGTGCTTTTCTTGCGCGGGAGACAGCGGCACGGCGGCGCGGGGCGCTTGCGTTTGCGCGGGCACGGCAAGCTGCTGCTGCACGAAATAGCCGCGCCGCGGCGCGGAGGCGAGATACCCTTCGGCCAGCAGCTGGCCGTAGGCGGTTTCGACCGTGATTTGACTGACATGCAGATTGGCGGCAAGCTGGCGCTTGCTGGGCAGTCGATCGCCGCCCGCGAGCGCGCCCGACATGATATCCGCGCGCACTGCGCGGTATAGCTGCTCGTAGAGCGGGGTCTTGCTGTGCGGGTCAAGATGATAGGTGAGCATAGCTGGTTCCTCCATATTGCCTGCGGAAAGAGAAAATCCCTCCAAACTGGCATTGTCACTTTTACAATACCAGTCTGGAGAGATCATGTCAAATCAAACCTGCCGTGCGCAGGATAAACAGGATGGCGGTCAGCGTAATTGCGCTCAGCGCGGTGCTGAGTACGACGATGGATGCCGCCAGCACATGGTCGCCGCCCATGTTTTTTGCCATCACATAGCCGGAAACCGTGCTCGGCGCGCCGCACAGGATGACCAGCGCGACCATCGCCTGATCGCGGAAGCCCATCCACGCCGCGATGGGTAGGAAGATGACCGGCAGCAGGATGAGCTTGATGAAGGTCGCGGCGCAGGTCGGCGCGAGCTTTTTGATCGCTTTTGCGCCTTCAAAACCAGCGCCGATGCTGATGAGCGCGACGGGCGTAGCGCAGGCGGCCAGCATGTCCAGCCCTTTGGACAGCATGGGCGGGAAATCCACTTGCAGCAGCGAAAACGGCAGGCCTGCCAGAATGCCGAGGATGATCGGGTTGGTGATGATGCCGCCCAGTGTGCGCGATACAACGCCCTTGTGCTGGGCGTTTTTGGCGTCCGGCGCGGTGACGGTCAGCACGAGCACCGAAAAGATGTTATAGAGCGGTACGCTCGCCACAATCATCAGCGGCACCAGCCCCGCATCCCCGTACAGGTTCTGTACGAACGCCACGCCCAAAATCGCCTGCGAGCCGCGGAACGAGCCTTGTGTGAACGCACCGACCATACTTTTGTCCGGCAGCAGCTTTGCCGCGCCCAGCCAGATGGCGAAAAAGTACACCGTTGTAACGCCTGCGCAGAACAGGAAAAAGCGCAGATCAAACTGTTCGGTGATGCGTCCCGCCGCGATGTCGCGGAATAGCAAAACAGGCAGCAATACCTTGAATGACAGACGGTCGAGATCGGCCAGTGTCTGCGGCGCAAAAAAATGCCGGCCGCGCAGCACGCGACCGAGCAGAATGATGGCAAAGATCGGGACGGTTGCGTTCAGGCAAAAAATCAGATTATCCGTTGCAAACCCCTCCCACTGCGGATTCCTCCTGCCGGAAGAAATCCTGTAATTTTTCCAGACTTTGTGCGAGCACCGTCGCCTGTTCGGGCGACAGTGTTTCCATCACGGACGCAATCATGCGCTCGTGGAACGCTTTGTGGTATTCATAGGCCGCGCGGCCTTTGGGCGTGAGCGTGATGTGAACCACGCGCCGGTCGGTACTGCTGCGCGCGCGACTGACCAGCTCTTTGGCCTCCAGCTTGTCGCAGGCGACGGTCAGCGTGGCCAGCGTTACGCCGATGGACTTGGCGACTTCGCTCATGCGCACCGGCTCCATGGCCCCGATTTTTTCGATGATGTGGATTTCCGTGATCGAGATCGCGCTGCCCAGACCGCCCGCCATGGCGCGCTCTTCGATCTTGTTGATGCGGCCGAATACATCGACCAGAAAGGAGTTGAGCTGTTCCGCGCTGGCCATATCCGCACCGCCTTTCCAATAATTCGCTAATCTAAATATTAGCATAACTAAGTGAAAAAAGCAATAAAAAGCCGCCGCATTCGACGGTATCACCGCGCGACTGCGCGGCAGCGCTTCACTTTTTGTGTTGAGTGCAGCGTAGATTCATTGTATAATGAAGAAAACAAATGTTCTGTCAAGGGGAGCGGAGAACATGATGGATTTGCTGCAAGGGCTGAATCAGGCCCAGCGGGAGGCAGTCACCGCAACGGAAGGCTTTGTGCGCGTGATTGCGGGAGCGGGCTCGGGCAAGACCCGTGCGCTGACCCGCCGCTTTGCCTTTCTGGTCAATGAGCTGGGCATTCTGCCGGGGAATATCCTGTGCGTTACGTTCACAAACAAAGCGGCGGCCGAGATGCGGCAGCGCATCCACCAGCTGACCGGCGATAATGACACCGGCATCATCAACACCTTTCACGGCTTCTGCGTCTCGGTGTTGCAGGAGGACAGCCATGCAGTGCAGTATCCCAAGAGCTTTCTGGTGCTGGACAACGCGGATATTGACGCGATGCTGCAAATCATCTATGAAGAACGCGGGCTGACGTTGCGCAATATGACCTTTTCTGCGGCGCGTGACATGATCGAGGTGCGCAAGCTGTTCAAGGACCCGAAGTATTATGAGGACATGATTACGTTGCCGCTGGACACCTTGCGAGAGAAGTGCGAACAGGCGACTTCCACCTCGGATATCATTTTCTATGGCTATCTATATCAGGAGAAAAAGTGCTTTGGGCTGGATTATAACGATTTAATCAAGTTTTCACTGTATATTTTTCACGAGCACGCAGATATCCGGCGCAAATGGCAGCAGCGGCTGGAATACATCATGATCGACGAATTTCAGGACATCGACCAGCTGCAATATGAACTGATGGAAGTGCTATGCGGGTATCATAAAAACCTGTTCATCGTGGGCGACCCCGACCAGACGATCTATACCTGGCGCGGCGCGAACGTCAAATATCTGCTGGATTTCGACAAGGCGTTTCCGGGCACCAAAACCATCCTGATGATGCAGAATTATCGCTCGACGCCGCAAATTCTGGCGGCGGCAAATGCCTTGATCGACAAAAACCAGCACCGCATAAAAAAGGATATGATTCCGACGCTGTCGGACGGCGCACAGGTTGTGTGCCATTTTGCGCAAACGCAGGAGGCGGAAGCGGCATGGATGGCGGGGGAGATGCAGCGCCTGCACGAAGAGGGGATGGCGTACCGGGACATGACCGTGCTGTATCGTGCGCATTATGTGACGCGCGCGGTGGAGGAAGTGCTGCTGCGGGAAAAAATTCCGTACACCATTTATAGCGGCGTACCGTTTTTCGGGCGCATGGAGATCAAGGACGCGCTCAGCTATCTGCGCATGATCGTCTATCAGGATGATTTGTCTTTCCGGCGCATCGCCAACGTGCCCAAACGCAATCTGGGCAAGCGGCGCATGGCATTTTTGCAGGAATACGCAGAACAGCACGGCTGCTCGCTGTATCGCGCTTTGCAGGACAATATCGAAGATGCGCTGTTTAAAGGCACGCGCGCCCGGCAGTTTGTGACGCTCATTCAGTCCTTTGCCGAAGACAGCGAGGGGCGGCCCGTGTCTGAGGTGTTGTCGGCTATCCTGAACGCAAGCGGGTATGAGGCCATGCTGCGCACCGAGGGCAGTCAGGAGCGGCTGGACAATCTGGCGGAGCTCAAGCAGTCGGTTTACCTGTATGAAACCACTTGCGGCGAGGAGTGCACGCTCGAGCATTACCTGTCCCATGTGGCGCTGCTGACCAACGGCGATACCGCGGAGCAGGGTGACAAGGTCAAGCTGATGACAGTGCATGCCGCCAAAGGCTTGGAATTTCCCTGCGTGTTCCTGTGCGGAATGAATGAGGGGATTTTTCCTTCACGCAAGGTGCGCACGCTGCCCGGAATGGAGGAGGAACGACGGCTGGCGTTCGTGGCGCTCACGCGCGCGGAACAGCGGCTGTATCTTTCTGAAGCGGACGGGCGTAACTTTGACGGTTCGCCGCGGTATCCGTCGCGGTTTGTGCTGGATATTGGTCGGGATCTGCTCGCCTTCACCGCGCCGCCGCAGGAAGGGCTGATCCGCGAAGCGGAGGACTACATCGCGGGTACGCAGCGCTTTTTCCCGGCGCAGGACAGTGACGCTGTGTTCTCGGTTGGTCAGCGGGTCCGGCATCTGATGTTTGGCGAGGGAACCGTGCTCGAAGTGGATATGGATAACGGGGCGCATCTGGTGCAGTTTGACGATATGCCGACCCCGAGAAAGATTTCCTTCCGGGCAAGGCTGGACCGATGCTGAACGATATCGACAAAAAGGCTTGTTTCCCTTTGGTGGAAACAAGCCTTTGAGTTTGAGACAGGGCATCGACAAAAAGAAAATAAAAAAGCAGCTTTTCTAAAGAAAAGCTGCTTTTAGGTGGCAGCCGAAGAAGGATTCGAACCCTCACAAACAGAGTCAGAGCTACCATAATATGCAAGCTGTTCCGTATTTTCGAGTATTTTGGCGTGATGTTAATTCTATCTGAAAAAGGATGAAGGTTCAGAGAAATAATGGATATTTCCTGATTTTGTTGCAAAATAAGTTGTGAAACCTGTATTAGGAAAAAGTACGCTTGCACAAGCATGCAAAAGAGCATTTTTAAAAATGCTGGATCTTTGGCAGACATTTTGACAGACATATTTTCGGCTACCTATCAACTTGATTTTTTGGTGTGAAATAACAATATCTGTATGTTTTGATTTTATCATATAGGATAAGTTTATGGCAACACCGCATAAAGAAAAAATATGATATAATAAAGCCATAGATAAACAGATGAGTCTGTCGGGCCTGAGCGATGAATTGAGCCAGGTGCGGACGAAGAAGAAAGAATTTCTGGGTTAGATAGAGCGCATCGTGCCGTGGGGAGAACTGATCGAACTCATCCGGCCGCACTATTACAAAGGAGAGCGCAGCAATAAGCCCTACGATCTGGAACGGATGCTGCGGATTTATCTGGTGCAAAACCTGTATGATCTGTCGGACATGGCAAC
>DXDZ01000053.1 GCA_019115185.1 Candidatus Agathobaculum merdipullorum | reverse complement strand
GCCAGCAGGTATAACACACTACACTTTGCTTCGCAAAGTCGTGTGCCAAATGGTGGCTTTGCCCCCTTTGGAAACCCCCACAAGAAAAGGCGGTACGCTACCCCTCCACGGGGCGCATACCGCCTTTTCTTGTTATCCAGCCCTCCGGCTGTATCGGTTGAGCAAAAGTCAGCATGGGATTGGTGTGGTATCTTTAATTATGTGAAACTCCTTGCTCCCATTTCGAAATTGTTTGTCGTACCACATTCAGCTTCACAGCAAGCTCTTGTTGGGAAAGTCCCTTTGATTTTCGGATTGCTTTGATGTTTTCACTTAACATGCGGGATACTCCTTTCGCTTAGGTGTTACCGCTATTGTAAGAGAAATGGCACGTTGCCGCAAGCAACGCATATTAACATTGATTATTTCAGCAATTTCTTTTGCAGATCATTCAGATATCGCTTCTGCTGCCGTTTCAGATATCCGGGAACAAAAGGGCGCATCCACCAGTGTTTGGCTCTCACGGTTTCGGTGCAGGTCAGCCGGGCGCCGTCCGCTGTCTCCTCGAAGATGCCCTCCCAAGAGCCGGACATGTTGCCGTTCTCCATAGTGAAGGCCCAGCGGTGTGGCGGTTCGCAGGCGGTGATCGTAAAGTTTGTTGCGTAGCCGCTTTGGGTGTGTTCGGTGAAGTGGGTTTCGTCCACGACCTCTACCCGCGCAAGGTCGCTGCGCCATGCGGTGTGGGCCAGATCGGTCACCGCTTGCCATACTTGCTCTATCGGATGGGGGAAGTGGACTGTCACCTTGGAAGTTGGCATAAATCGACTCCCTTTCAAAACCACATTGCTGGCTCGTCGCGAAACACCGGATGATTCCCGCGAGCATAAGGATCATAGCGGTTTTCGTTACAGCCGAATTCCTGTAAGAAGCAGATCTGTCCCATCTCGTTCCAGCGAACGAGGGAGAGACCGTCAAAGCTCTGGACAGTTCTATCCGTCATTGTGCACCTGAACGACCACTCTACGACCGTTTGATCCCCTTTGTGGAAATACTGCTGGATGTCCCAACGCTCGACGGTTCCTCGGGTGTTCCACTCGTCAAACCACAGTTTGATTTTCTTGCGGCCGTGATATGCCGGTCCCCAGCTCTCGATGTAGACGGCGTCAGGCGTAAAGAGTTCTGCGATGCCAGTGTCCTGTCCATCCAGCCACATGGAAAACCACTGCTGGATTTTGTTTTCTCGCTGTATTCGTATGTCCATGGTAACCTCCGCTCATCGATTCATTTATCTGCTTTTTTTACCGGGTGCCGGACCACGGTTTTCAGCCGCTCTGGCTTGCACCGCCGCACATCGCTCAAATAAATCTCGTGGTGGAAGCGATTTTCTCCGAAGTCCGCGTCGTAACCCTGCGCCTTGGTGCATTGCTCCATGGTGGCCACGGTGTCTGGCTCATCGTCATAGGGGCCGATGTGCATGCACTGGACGCACAGCCCTTCTTCCCATGTAAAAAACTCTACCGCGGAAAAATCCTGTTGCTTCTTTTCCTCGGCTTCCCGGATGGCCCAGTCAAAGGCCTCTTCTGTCACAAACTCCGGCAGACGGATGAGTGAGATCCACTGGAAATCCTTTTTGCGTGCATAGTCCACGCCTTGGATGCCATCTTGCCACCATAGTCCTTCCAGCGGCGGCACGACATAGTCAAAGTACCCTTCCAGCTTGTGTTTGCCCATCTTGCTCATCTTGATGGTGAACGCCACGGCATAGAGCATGCCGATGGCCTGCTTGTATGCTCCGTCCTCTTCGTTGGGATCGCCTTGTCCCCGCACTGCCAGAAAGTTCATGGCGGGTACGGTGATAATGCCCGGCGTCTTGGGCGGCAGATAGAATTCTTTGTACTCTTTCTTGTAATCAAAGGGCATCTTCCGGCACCTCCTTCCAGTTTTCCAGCCGCGCGGCAACAGACGCGCGGAACTCCTCTTCGCTCAGCGCCGGGTCGCGCACCTGCTCCCATAGCGCACAGGGCGCGTCGGCGCAGCCGCCGCAGCCAGTGCGGTGCTTGCGGTTTACCGCGCAGGCGTATAGCGGGCAGGGCTTGCCCGGCGGCGCGTGAAATACCCGTCCGCCGCACTCGTTGCAGCCGGGACAGTCGCCTTGGTACAGCGGACACGCGGCGCATTCCAGCCCGCAGGTGGTCAGGCCGAGCGCCAGCCGCCGCGCTTTTTTGCTCATGCCTGCAAGCGTCAGGCCGTAAGACTTGTCTAGCATAGCGCGCAGCAGCTCGTCCGGCACTGTGCCGTCCGGTTTTACCGACACCCAGCATCGCTTGTCGGAATAATAGCCCGGCAGGATGTCCGCATATTGGCCGCGCAAAAATGCGCTCTCGCTTTCCTCAAGCTTGAGGTTGATGTAGTAGACCTCGTGCGCTTTGTCCAAACATAGCGCCGCGAACATTTTACCGCCAATATGGTATCGGATCCAGTTCCAGACCGGCTGATAGTCCTTGGTCACGCCGCGTTTTTGCAGAAGATAGTCGTCCAGCCATTCGTAGCGCATCAGTCATGCCTCCTCTCGTCCGTACTGCGACAGTGTGTGGCGCAGCACGTCCTGTAGCTGTTCCCGCAGTTCTGCCGGTTCGAGCAGCTCAGCGTTGGCACCGAAGGTCAGCACCCAGCTGAGCACACCCTCCGCGTCCGGAAACCCGCCGGTGAACCGCAGTCGGCCGTCCGGCTCTACGGTCAAGCGGTCCGCGCCGTACTCCTCGACCAGCCGCCAGCGACAGGATGGGTCAAAGAGCACGGTGACCTGATTTTTTATAGGAAAGATTCGCTCCGGTTCCAGATTGGGGAGGGGAGAGGAGCGAGGAGAGAAAGATTCTCCGGTGGTGAGATCTGTCATACGGTTCAATTTGAACAGACGGAAATCCTGCCGCAGCCAGCACCAGCCCCACACATACCACGCCGACCAGTGAAACACCAGGTAGTAGGGTTCAACTGTCCGCGCGGACTCGCCCTTGGGCGAGAAATAGGTGAAGCGGATAGTGCGGTGCTGCTCGATCGCCTGCTGGATGCACTCAATTTTGGGCGGCAGGCTGGTCTTGTACCATGAGGACAGGTCGATCAGCAGGTGTGACCCGCCGGGTACTAGTCCGCTCGTTCCGGCGGATAGCTTTTCCATCAACTGCGCGTAGCGGCGCGTGCCGCTGACGCTGTCCAGACTGCGTAAACCTGCGAGGATGGCCTGCATTTCCGGCGCGGTCAGCAATGTGCGGTCCACGCGATAGCCCTCCAGAATGGAGATGCCGCCGCCCGCTCCCTGCGCGGTGGCGATCGGGATACCCGCCCGGCACAGGGATTCGATGTCCCGCTGGATCGTCCGGCGGGATACCTCGAAGTGTTCTGCCAACTCCGGGGCGGTGACCTTGTCCCGTTGGAGCAGCAGGGATAAAATGCCGATCAGCCGATCCATTTTCATTGCATCACCGCCTTCGCTGCGTTTGTCTGTATTATACCATAGGAATGCGACAGCTGTGTGTCATGTTTGCCGGAGA
>DXDZ01000052.1 GCA_019115185.1 Candidatus Agathobaculum merdipullorum | reverse complement strand
ATCTACACGCCGGTGCGGAAGGTCAATTACACGGTGGAGAACACCCGTGTCCGCGACCTGACCGACTATGATAAACTCACGCTCGAGGTATGGACCGACGGCACGATCACCGCGCGCGACGCAGTTTCGCTCGGCGCGAAGGTCCTGCGCGACCACCTCGACCTGTTCGTCGACCTGTCCGAGGAGATCGGCTCCAAGTCCACGGTTGTGGAGAAGGCCGAAGCGCAGCACGATAAGGTGCTTGAAATGACCATTGAGGAGCTCGACTTCTCCGTGCGTTCGTTCAACTGCCTCAAGCGCGCAGGCATCAACACCGTCGAGGATCTGATCAACACTTCCGAAGAGGACATGATGAAGGTCCGCAACCTGGGCCGCAAGTCGCTCGAAGAGGTTATCGGCAAGCTGGAGGCCATGGGCCTGCATCTGGCCAAGTCCGAGGAATGATCCGGACGGTTGCTGCGTAACCGTACCGGTTCATAACAAGAACCACAATGCGGCGGCACGATAAGCCGCGCCGCCGCCTTTACTTTATTTTGGAGGTAAACACGAATGGCTAACAATCGCAAGCTCGGCCGTCCGACGGACCACCGTATGGCTATGCTGCGTGCGATGGTGACCTACCTGCTGGAGAACGGCAAGGTTGAGACCACCGTTGCCCGCGCCAAGGAAGTCGGCCCGCTGACTGAGAAGATGATTACCCTTGGCAAGAAGAACACGCTGGCTTCCCGCCGTCAGGCGATGGCTTTCATCACCAAGGAAGCTGTTGTAGCAAAGCTGTTCTCTGAGATCGCGCCGGAGTATGCAAGCCGTAACGGCGGCTACACCCGCATCATCAAGACCGGTCCCCGCCGCGGCGACGCTGCCGAAATGGCGATCATTGAGCTGGTCAAGTAAAGACTGCTTTTCCAAAAAGGTTATCCAGTAGCGTGCTTACTGGATAACCTTTTTTTCATACCGGTGGGACGGGCAGCAATAAACAAATTTTAGAAAAAACACGTTTTCTGCACGAAATGCCTTGCATTTCGCTGGAAAACGTGATATACTAAGCACGTTCAGTAAGAAAGTAACCGTAAGGAGTGGCGAAAGCCACTCCTTACGCTTTGCTTGGAGTATTTTTTGAAGGAGGGACGGCTTTGCAGGCAAAGCAGATCGTCGCCCGCGTGGAGGAATTGGTCCGGCCCCTGTGCGAACAGGCTGGCGTTTCCCTGTGGGATGTGGAATTTGAAAAGGAAGGCGGACAGTATATGCTGACCGTCACCGTCGATCATCCGGACGGCGTGAACATCGACCAGTGCGAGCAGGTTTCGCGCGCGCTCGACCCGATGCTCGACGAAAAGGAATTTGACAGCATGCCGTCCTATACGCTGTGCGTATCCTCGGCAGGACTGTCGCGGCGGCTGAAAAAGCCCGAGCATTTTGCCGCGTTCCTCGGCCATACGGTTGAGGTCGGCTTCTATAAGCCGGTGGGCGGTGCAAAACAGGTCGAAGGCACACTGGTTGCCTATGAAAACGGTAATGTCACGCTGGAAACCGGCGGACAGCGCACGGTTTATGAGCCGGCGGATATTGCCGCTGTACGGCTCGCGGTCGAGATATAAGTAAGGAGTTTGATTGGAAAAAATGGTGAACGCAGAATTTTTTGACGCGCTGGAGCAGCTCGAAAAGGAAAAAGGCATCCCGGTGGACTATATGCTGGACCGCGTTGGTCAGGCACTGATCACCGCATATAAGCGCGACAACGACGGCATGACCGACAACGTGTTTGTCGAGCCCGACCGTGACAAGAAAACCATCCACATGTATGTGCGCAAGACCGTGGTCAAGGCGGAGGACCTCTACGAGCCGTATGAGGAGATCACGCTCGAAGAAGCCGCAGAGTACAAGAAAAACCCGATGGTGGGCGACATCATCGACATCGACATCCCGACCAAGTCGTTTGGCCGCATCGCGGCGCAGACGGCAAAGCAGGTCATCATTCAGGGCATCCGCGAGGCGGAGCGCGGCATGGTGATCTCTGAGTTCGAGAGCAAGGAGCATGAAATCCTGACCGGCGTCATCGCGCGCATCGACCCGCGTTCGGGCAATGCGTATTTGGATGTGGTTTCGGGCGGCGAGAAGAGCGAAGCGGTCCTGTCCGCGTCCGAGCAGGTGCGCGGCGAACAACTGGTCGAGGGCCAGCGCATCAAGGTCTATCTGATCGAGGTGCGCCGCGGCACGCGCGGCCCGCAGGTTGTGGTATCCCGCACGCATCCGGGTCTGGTCAAGCGTCTGTTCGAGCTGGAAGTGCCGGAAATTCATTCCGGTCTGGTTGAGGTCAAGAGCATTGCGCGTGAGGCGGGCAACCGCACCAAGATCGCTGTTGTCTCGCATGATGAAAATGTCGATCCGATCGGCGCTTGCGTCGGTACGCGCGGCGCGCGTGTGGCCAACATCACGAGCGAGCTGAACGGCGAGAAAATCGACATCATTAAGTGGAACGAGGACACCGCGCAGTTCGTTTCGGCGGCGCTCGCTCCGGCGGACGTCATCTCTGCGACCATGCAGGCGGATAACAAGTCCTGCCGCGTGATCGTACCGGACGATCAGCTGTCGCTGGCCATCGGCAAGGAAGGCCAGAACGCGCGCCTTGCCGCCAAGCTGACCGGCTGCAAGATCGATATCGCTCCTGCATCTCAGGGCGAATAACATAACGGGGGTGCGGCAGAATATGGTGCAGAAGAAAATCCCCATGCGGCAATGCCTCGGCTGCCGCGAGCATTTTCCCAAGCGTGAGCTGATCCGCGTGGTGCGCTCGCCCGAAGGCGAGATCACGCTCGATTTTAAGGGCAAAGCGCCCGGGCGCGGCGCGTATCTGTGCGGCAAGCCGGAATGTCTGAAAAAGGCACGCAAGAGCCGCGCGATCGAGCGCGCGCTTTCCGTGACGGTGCCCGAAGAGGTTTACGATCAGCTGGAACAGCAGATGGAACAGGAGGGTGCGCATGGCGAATGATCCCTGTCTCGGTATGCTGGGGCTGGCGCGGCGCGCCGGTAAGCTGGCGTTTGGCGATGAACTGGTGCGTCAGCTTTGCGCCGACCATAAAGCACGCTGCGTGCTGGTGGCTGCGGATGCGGGCGAAAGCACCGCAAAAAAAGCAGCGCTGTATGCCGCGCGGGTGAGTGTGCCGTGCATCACGCTGCCGCACGGCAAGGACGAACTGGGTGCGGCGATCGGCAAGAATGGCTGCGCAGTGTGCGCGCTGAGCGACATCGGCATGGCAGCCGCCGCGATTGGAAAGCTCGCCGCCGCGCATGAGGAGTACGCGGATATCGCGGCACAGCTAAGCGAAAAGAACGCGCGCATTCAGTCCCGCCGGGGGAAAAAGAAGCCCCGGAACCGGGAAACCCAGCCAGCGGTGGAGGAAAAACCTTCCGCTCCCGCAAGGGCGCGCCGCAAGCCGGATGGCAAACGCACAGCATCGCATCGACCGGATGAAAACCGGCGCACGGCTGCGCGCCGTCCGTCGGAGCGCAGAGGCCGCGCCGTCTCGCAGCATAAACCGAGCGAAAATAAACGCGCAAAGCGCGTATTAAATAGAAAATCCCCGCGCAGCGAAGCAGGGCGGTGATTTTCATCCCATACACCGGCTTTGCCGAAGTATGCGGTATCAGAGCGAAGCAAAGTTTCGTGTGTCGGAACTTTGCGCAGTCTCGGATGCATCCGCGCATCGCGCGGCGCATCTCACTCGATTGAAAGCGTGGTTTCAATCGAAATTTCGATAAGGAGGAGTTGCCCATGGCAATAGAGAATAAATATCGGGTGCACGAGGTCGCCAAGGACTTCGGCGCATCGACCAAGGAGATTACCGAGATCCTGACCGAGTACTGCACGACCCCCAAGAACCATATGCAGGTGCTCGGCGATGAGGAACTGAGCGTCATTTTTGAATATATGACGCAGCATCATCAGGTCGCCGATCTGGAGCAGGTGCTGAATAATCAGGCATCGTCCGGTGCGGCTGCCAAGACCGAAAAGACCGAGAAGCCTGCAAAGGATCAGGCGGCATCGGATGCGCAGAAGGACGCGAATGCGCCCAAGGAAGCCAAGCCGGAAAGTGAAAAGCCGGCGCAGCCGGCTTCGTCCAAGGTTAAGCAGGTGCACCGCATCGACACCCGCGGCACCGGCGATGTCAACCTCGCCAAGTACGACGACCACGTCGATAAGCTGGTGGACGCCAAGGCCGAGCGCATGGAATCCCGCGGCCAGAAAAAGCAGAAGCTGACCAAGAAGTCCGACCAGCGCTCCAAGCCCTTCGGCAATAAGCGCCGTCAGGAGGAGCAGGAAAAGATGAAGCGCTTGCAGCGTCAGCAGCAGATGGCGGCGCTCAAGAAGATCCCGGTCAAGGTCATGATCCCGGACGAGATTTCGGTCGGTGAGCTGGCCTCCCGCATGAAGCGCACCGCAGCGGACGTTATCAAGGGCCTCATTAAGCTGGGCGTGATGGCTTCCATTTCCGAGATTATCGACTTTGACACTGCGGCCATCGTTGCCGAGGAAATGGGCTGCAAGGTCGAAAAGGAAGTACACGTCACCATCGAGGAACGTCTGTTTGACGAGCACGAGGACAGCGAGGACGAACTGCAGCCGCGCGATCCGGTCGTTGTCGTTATGGGTCACGTTGACCACGGCAAGACCAGCCTGCTCGACGCAATCCGCAAGACCAAGGTGACCGAGGGCGAGGCCGGCGGCATCACCCAGCACATCGGTGCATATCGCGTGCAGGTAAGCGGCAAGCCAATCACCTTCCTCGATACCCCGGGCCATGCGGCGTTTACGTCTATGCGTGCCCGCGGCGCACAGGTCACCGATATTGCCATTCTGGTTGTTGCGGCGGACGACGGCGTGATGCCGCAGACCATCGAAGCCATCAACCACGCTAAAGCGGCAAACGTGCCGATCATCGTGGCGGTCAACAAGATCGACAAGCCGGGCGCAAACCCGGATCGTGTGCTCCAGCAGCTGACCGAGTACGAAATCGTCCCCGAGGAGTGGGGCGGCGACACGATTGTGTGCCAGATCTCGGCAAAGTTCGGTCAGGGCATTGAGAACCTGCTCGAAATGGTGCTGCTGACTGCGGAAATGGCTGACCTCAAGGCCAACCCGAACCGCAAGGCACATGGTACGGTCATCGAAGCCAAGCTCGACAAGGGCCGCGGCCCGGTGGCGACGCTGCTGGTGCAGAATGGTACACTGCATGCGGGCGACACGGTCATCGCCGGTACGGCGGTGGGCCGCGTGCGTGCCATGACCAACGACGACGGCAAGAAGATTCAGGAAGCCGGTCCGTCCGTTCCGGTGGAGATCATCGGTCTGGCCGAAGTGCCGGGCGCGGGCGATATTTTCGACGCGGTAGACGACGAGAAGATGGCGCGCGAGCTGGTTGAGCAGCGCAAGGACAAGGAAAAGGAATAGCGCAACAAGCAGTTCCACAAGGTCACGCTCGACAACC
>DXDZ01000051.1 GCA_019115185.1 Candidatus Agathobaculum merdipullorum | reverse complement strand
TGATCGACGAAGCCTGCTCGCGGCTCAATCTGGATTCGCCGCAGCTGTCTGAAATCCCGGCGCTGCAAACCGAAATGGAAAGCCTGCAAACCCAGCTGGATTTGCTGACCCAGTCGAGCGCGCGCGACGAGCAGGAGGATACCTACGCCCGCATCGCGTCCTGCCGCCAGCGACTGCTTCAGGTCGAGGGACGGCTGCACGAACTGCTGTGCAATCCCGCACCCACGGTTGATGAGCAGCTGCTCGCCTCTGTGATCGAGCTGTGGACCGGTATCCCGGCTGCCAAGGTCGCGGCCAAGGAGTCCGCGCGTCTGCGCGGCATGGAGGAACGCCTCAAGAGCCATGTCATCGGGCAGGACGAAACCGTGGACGCAGTTTGCGCGTCCATCCGCCGCTCGCGCGCGGGCATCAGCCCCAAGCGCAAGCCGGCCTCCTTCCTGTTCGTCGGTCCGACCGGCGTGGGCAAGACCGAGTTGGTCAAGCAGCTCGCGCTCGACCTGTTCGACTCGCCCGACGCACTGGTGCGGCTGGACATGTCGGAATATATGGAAAAGCACACGGTTTCCCGCCTGATCGGCTCGCATCCGGGCTATGTCGGCTATGACGAAGCCGGTCAGCTGACCGAAAAGATCCGCCGCCGCCCGTACTCGGTCGTGCTGTTCGACGAGATCGAAAAGGCGCACCCGGATGTGCTCAACGCACTGCTGCAAATCCTTGACGACGGCCGTCTGACCGACGCGCAGGGCCGCGTGGTCAGCTTTGAGAACACGGTGATCGTCATGACCTCAAACGCCGGTTCCCAGACCGGCGGCGCGCCTGCGGGCTTCGGCCGCACGGTCAGCCAGCAGAGCCGTGAGCGCGCGATGAAGGCGCTCGAGGACATCATGCGCCCCGAGTTCTTAAACCGCATTGACGAGATCATCGCGTTCAATCAGCTCACCGAAGCGGACTTCCGCCGCATTTCGGTTATCATGCTGGGCGAACTGCGCGATAATCTGGCCGACAAGGACATCCGCCTGACGTGGGACGACAGCCTGCTCGACTGGCTGGTTGAAAAGTCCTTCTCGCTCAAGTTCGGCGCACGCAATCTGCGCCGCCTGATCGAAAAAGAGGTGGAAAACCCGCTGGCGACCGCAATGGTCACGGGCGAACAGCCGCTCAAGGGCGCATATCTGCGCGCGGAGGACGGCAAACTCATCATAGACACGATTTAACAAATTGCCGCCGGACCAAGCGTCCGGCGGCAAATTTTTTCTCTTTTTTCGGCAACAATCCCCCGCCCCCGTGCATCTTAAAGGTGTCCGGACAACGAGACGAGGTGATACGATGGAAATGATACTAAGCCAGACACAGGACGACCTGCGCGAGCGTTTTACCGCCGCTGTGACCGAACACCGCCGCGCGATGTACCGCGCCGCCCGTGCGCTGCTTTCCAGCGACGCGGACGCAGAGGACGCGGTGAGCGAAGCAATCCTGCGCGCGTGGCAAGCCTTTGGCCGGCTGCGCGATGAGAAAGCGATCAAGGGCTGGCTGATTAAAATTACGGTCAACTGCGCACACGAGCACCACCGCCGCGGCGCACGCCTGACCTATGACCGCGAAAACGGCCTGTGCATCACGACGATCGAATACCCTGACGCGACACCTGAGCAGATCGCACAGATCACCGGCGTATCCTTCTGGCAGCCGGACGATGATCTCACACTGCTCGAAGATCAGGCGGTCACGATCAACCTGCAATAATGCGCAAAAAAACAGCCGGTTTTCTAACCGGCTGTTTTCTCTTATGCCACGGACTGGAACGCGCTGGGGGCTTCCTCGCCCTGCTGCTGATACAGCTGCGCGGCTTTTTCCTGTCTTGTTGTGGTGCGGGTCGTGCCGCCGGAGACGTAAACTTTGCCGCACTCAGGGCAGATCGCGGTATGGATCGTGACCGACTGGCTGACCACTTCCCGGCCTTCCCGCTGTGCCTTGGATTGCTCCCGGCTCACATGCTCCTGCTCATGACCGCGCACAGCAGAAGCTGCCGCCTCAGGAGCGATATTGGTGGGCGTTTTGAACGAAACGCCGGGGTCATCCGAACCATCCTGATATTTACGTTCCTTGCAGGTCTGGCACTCGCCTTCCTCCATGACCTCCTGCGCAGACTTTGCTTCCGACGTTGCCTGTCCTTCCGGCGCAGCTGCATCCTCGGATGCCACCTGCCCGGCCTGATCGGCATATTGGATACGCCCGCGGACAGCCCACTCGACCGGGTCCACGCCCTCTCGCTGGAACGGGAGCTGGGGGCCCTCCTGCTCCGGCACGGTCTGTGCCGTTTCCGGCTGTACCGAGGCCACTGCCGGCACGGGAGGAACTGCCGTGGTCTGGGCAGGCTGGACCGCACCAATCGGTTCCATACTGCGCGCACTGGCCGCCCGGTCCAGATAAGCGGACGAATATGCACTGGCGCCGCCAATTCCTACCGCATTCAAACCAAACATGTTTCTCACCCTTTCGGTGCTTCATACGTTTTATAGATAGTATTAGTTTACCGTATTTTTCCGTAATTCTCAAGCGCAATCTGCACAAAAAGGAAAAATGTTTTTCGCATAGATAGGTGTCTATCACGCCTTGCCAAATCGGAACCAGAATTGCGGCCCGACGGGTGTATTCTCCGCACCGTAAGCATAGCCATGCAAGTCGAATACGGTTTTTGCGATCGACAGCCCCAGGCCGTCGCCTTGCCCCGTGCGTGCAGAGTCGGCCTGAAAATACGCTTCCCACAATCGGGGCAGCGCTGCAGGCGGAATGGCTTCGCCTGTGTTGACGACCGCGCACACGCCCTTCTCGATGCGCACGGTGATGCTGCCATCCGACGGGGTGTGCTGCACCGCGTTTTCCAGCAGCGCATCAAGCGCGCGGGCAAGCAGCGCGCGGTCGGCTTCAGCTTCGTCCGGGCCATCCACCACGACCGAAGTGCGCAGACGGCTGTCCGGCGGGACGGCGGCGTCCAGCCGCTCGCGCGAAAGGGCGGAGAGAGAGAACCGCTCACGCCGCAGGGCCTTTGCGCCCGCCTCCAGCCGGGACAGCTCCAGCATACGCCGCACGCTGCCGTCCATGCGCTGCGCCTGCTGCCGGATGACATCCAGATAGTGCGCGCGCTTGTCCTTCGCCATGTCGTCGGAGAGCAGCTCGGCGGTCGCGGACAGCACAGACAGCGGCGTTTTCAGCTCGTGCGCAAGCGCGGCGGTCGTGTCGCGGCGCGCCTGCTCGACGCGCTCCTGCTTGCGCCATACGCGCAGCAGGGCGAAAGCGAGGATAGTGGAGAACAGTACCGCCAGCACAAAACTGAAGCCCCAAACAGGAGCCAAAATCGGTAGGCAGGCCTTGAGTGGATAGGCTTCCGCCGCATATGCAACAGTTACTATATGCTCCACAGCATACGGACAATACTGCACCTCTCTTGTGTATATTTGCACCAGCCACGGCGTGCAAACCGTCCGATCCTCCCCGCCTTCTTTTCCTGCTTCTACCCATTCACGCAGAGCAAGCCGGCGTTCAGAGACAAGCGATTTAGCCAACTCTGCAATAGGGTAATCCACAGGTCCCGGCGTTGTCATACCGCACCAGTTAAGCTCCGCAACCCGCAATCCTGCCATCTGTTCCTCATCATATCGGCATTCCAAAACAGTCGGCTCTCCGTCTGCCACCCACTCGGTACCCGTATCTCTGCGTGGCTGTAAAATCAGCTGCTTGGGATAGGCGATATCTCCATCAATCCACACTACCATAGTCAATTCCGGTGGAACGATATCCCCACCAATCACAGTGGACTGTAAAGCCAACTCAATTGCTTCCGCCGTCTGCCCGGTCATGTCAATATAAATGTTCGCATCATTCCAGTCCCCGGTCTCGGTAGCACGAATCCAGTACCGATTGCTTTGCAGCACCTTACCGTTTACATCTGTGATCGCCGTTTCTGTGATGCGCACCGCAGGCGGCTCCTCGTCCGGTATATTGCGCATGTCCGACAGGAATACCTGTTTTCTCAAATCTGCCCGGATTTCTTTCGCTGGAATGGGTGTGCCATCCTCTTGGAGTTTGTTCTCATCGCGAAGCACCACATCCATCTGTTCATTTAAGAAATACTCCTTATGTTCTTCGATATTGTACAGCATCGACTGTGCTTTCTGCCATCCCAGCAGCATCGTAAAGACAATCATCACCGCCAGCCAGAATGCGAGAAACCCCGCTCCCACGCGCCAAAAGAAGCTCCAGAAATTTCTATGCTTGCTTTTCATCTCCATCCACCTCCAGTTTATAGCCTTGCTTGACCACCGTCTTGATGCAGCCCGCATGTGCGCCGAGCGCTTTTCGCAGCTTTTTAATATGGCTGTCCACAACACGGTCTGTGCCGTTAAAATCCCATCCCCACGCAAGATTTAATAATTCGTCGCGCGTCAGCACGCGGTTTTTGCGCTCCATCAGCGCCCGCAGCAAGGCAAATTCCTTGGGCGGCAGCGCGACCGGCTGCCCACCCGCCGTCACCGTGCCGCGCACGGGGTCAAGAACAAGCGTACCCGCCGCCAGCACATCCCCCTGCGTCAACCCCTTTACACGACGCAAAAGCGCCTGTGCCTTGGCATACAGCACCGCAAGCGAAAACGGCTTGACCACATAGTCATCCGCGCCGAGGCCGTAGCCGTGCAGCTTGTCCTGTTCGTCCTCGCGCGCCGTGACGAACAGAATGGGCACGTCGCCTCGCTGCCGCGCCGCGCGACACAGCGCAAATCCATCCGTCCCCGGCAGCATCACATCGAGCAGCAGCAAATCGAACGCGCGCTGTTCGATTAAGGCGAGTGCAGTGTTGCCGTCCGGCGCTGTCTCCACCGTCATCGCGCCGCCGCTCTTTTCGGTAAAGTAGTCGGCAACCACTTCGCGCATCGCCGCCTCATCCTCTGCCAGCAAAATCGTGTAGCCCACGCTGCATCCCCCCTTATGCTTTCAGTATACCATGCCCTTATGCCCTTTTGATGACGCGCAAATTGCTTTCCGAAATTTTCCGGCGCGTCCTATAAATTTTTTGCAAAAGAAAATGAAAAAAACTGTTGACAAAATCCGCATTCATTGTTATACTATTTAAGCGTCAGAAAAACCCGCGGGTGTAGTTCAATGGTAGAATGTCAGCCTTCCAAGCTGAACACGTGGGTTCGATTCCCATCACCCGCTCCACTTCTTTCAGGCGTGGGGTTGCCGGAATTGATATGCGCCAGTAGCTCAGCCGGATAGAGCAACTGCCTTCTAAGCAGTAGGCCGGGGGTTCGAATCCCTCCTGGCGTGCCAAATTCCGCTGGCGAACAGAATATGGTGGGTATAGCTCAGTTGGTTAGAGCATCGGATTGTGGTTCCGAGGGTCGAGGGTTCGAGTCCCTTTACCCACCCCATATGACCCTATGACGCGCTGCCTCACGCAGCGCGTTATGCTTAGGGTACGGCCTGTCTTTTTGATTCAACGGATACAGGGGCGTCGCCAAGCGGTAAGGCATCGGCCTTTGACGCCGACATTCGCTGGTTCGAATCCAGCCGTCCCTGCCATTATATGACCCAGTAGCTCAGTCGGCAGAGCACCTGCCTTTTAAGCAGGGTGTCCGGGGTTCGAATCCCCGCTGGGTCACCAGAACAAAAGTCTGTGCAATCCTTTGGATTGTGCAGGCTTTTTTCTTTTTTATGAACTTTTTTGAATCTTTAAAGTCTTACTTATTTTCACAAAACCTCGTGTCGCTTCGTGCATATTCGTGCCCTAATTACACGCGTCGTTCCACTCCGTGTCTATGCATCCCAATGCATATATGCACCAGAGTGTTATGGTTTTACCAAGCCTATCACGCATTCATTTGCTGATACACATGCTCTAAAGCAACGCTTACTGATTCACTAAGTGCCGGTGTAATATGGGTATAAACACCAAGAGTTGTATTCACACTCGTATGACCGAGTTGGCTCTGAACCACTTTAGGATTCATTCCCGCCTCTACCAACATGGTAGCAAAGGTATGGCGATAGCTATGCAAATTCAAATGGCATTCTTTTAGGCCGTTTCGCTCAAGAAAATGATAATATACTGCACGGAAGCCCGTATATGTATATGGTTTTCTTGTCTTCCGATTGGTAAAAACAAAGCTGTCCGGACGAACCAGCCAACATCCATACCTTTCGTCTTTCAAATATGCTTGCCAAGCTTGAAGTGCCTCTATTACCGGTTCCGAAAGCCGTACCGTACGATAGGAATCGTCCGTCTTAGGCTCAGCAACCACATTTTTTAGGGCAATCCGATCTCCTTGCTCGTTGTATACCGGCCGACGCACTACGGCTTCGTCCACTGTCAATGTCTTCGCCGTGTAATCTAAATCAGACCAACGCAATGCCAGCAATTCACCAATTCTCAAACCAGTAAACAGCAATGTCGTTATCGCTGCACGCATCATAGGTTCTGCCTGCGCGGCTTGTAACACCTTAGCGCGGATTTCCATAGGGATAACTTTTTCCTCGTCTTTCCGCCCACGACGCCTAATTTTTGGCAACTTGACGCCTACAGCAGGATTTCCCTGCATTAGGCCAAGCTGATTTGCCAAGTCAAACGACTGCATTAAGATACTACGAACGCCGCGAACCGTACGCGCCGCGTAGTTATCTACCATCACAAGCCTATTAATCAGTGTCTGTATAGCAAGCGTATTCACGCGGCTAAGCATAACCCCACCAATATGTGGTTCGATCATACTATGTATCAAATGCTCATACCATTCACAAGTTTTCGAGCAAATCTCAATACGCTTATAATCCCACAACCACCGCTGGGCCATCTGTGCCACGGTAATCCGTGGCCTGACCACGGTTTCGACTCCCCCTATCTCTTCGTCGGGAATCGCCCGTGTCTCAAACGAGGCATTGGCTAACTGAATGAATTCGTTCAACTTACGCTGAACCTCATCTCTTGACGTTCCGCTGAACGACCTACGTTCAGACGTTCCGTCTCCTTTCATCCCTACAACAAGCTGGCCACGCCACTTTCCGTTTCTGTCCTGCCATATGGTTCCTTGTCCTTTACTGCGCCGCTTCGGTGCAGTATTTTTCGATTGCAATGTATAGATCGTCGTTTGCTTACTCATAGTACCTCCTTCACCTGCTGCACACGACGAACTGTAGTTACAAGAATACGCCATAAGCAGCGGCAGTGCAAGTGCTTTTTTGTTAATTCTGCTCCAAGAACCTTTCCAGTGCATCCCGATATACACGAATATGCCTACCTATGTGAATCACCGGAATCGCACCAGATTGCACTAAATCGTAAGCAGCATGACGTCCAATCCCAAGTGCCGCCGCAACTTCTGTCACAGTCAGCACCAACGGCATATCAGATATATTGCTATATCGTCTTTCAGTCATCTCATTTTCTCCTTTCCCTAAAATAAAATAAGCTTCATACCCAACAAAACTATACTATCCTTCATTTCTTTCATCTTTCTAGAAACCCGAAAAGGGTCCGTCGGTCTTCAGCCGCCGACGGTCGCTGCTGATCTGCTCATTTAACCCAGCGGGTTGCAGCTTTCCGGCGCTTGCTTCATAGGAGCGCACCCATGCTTTTTCGTTTTCAAGGTGCAAATATGATAAAGCTGTATCGCCTTTCCTCGCATATGCGATATAGGCGAGTTTACAACTGTTATCGCAATGTTAATGCTAGCAATCGAACTTATTAACCAGAAGATTAGCCACTTCGGTTACAAATTCTCTTTGCCAACCATGTAAATGAGAGAACACGCTTTCGTTCTCATATTCGTTTCCAACCAAATAATCAATGGAAACACTATAATATTTAGCTAATTTGAGTAAAACATCAAAAGACGGTTTTCGCGTACCTTTCTCATAAGCACAGAGTGTAGCTTCTTTTACCCCTATCGATTTGGCAATAAAAGATTGCTTAGCCCCTTGCTTTTTTCGTAATGCACGAAGTCTGATTGCCAACTCGTCATGCATATTGTCGCCTCCGACTATACAATAGCAATTGTTCAAATAGTTCTTTGTTCTTTCACTGTAAGCATATCACATTCTTCTATGACGGGGAGTCACTATCGCTTCACATAGAGTAAAGTTTTCGACTGAATACCAGAATTTCATTGGCTTCACCTTTCTATTCGACATAGTTCGACTTTCTTCGACAAATCAATTTAAGCATATAGCTGTTGCAAATTATGTCGAATTAGGTCGAATCAGAAATTATTATACTTATTCTTGCATAAATAAAAGACCATGCTGTACTTTTTGCAAAGCGCAACATGGTTTTTAAGTATGCAAGATATGTTTTTGCCGATCGGTTAGGATATCCTCTGTTCACACAGCAACAGATAAAAGAAATGGTGTATTTTATAACATTGTGCATGTTGTATCTTGAAAACTATTACACATATTGATACTATAAAACAAGAAATAAAAAAACCAATGTATTACATTTCAGTCGGTTTTTGTAGCGGCGCAAAAACCAAAAGATAATGGATTGAGAAAATTCTTATCATTGAAAATAAAAATAATGAAAACATAGGTAGAGGAGGAAGAAAAATGAAAAAAGTAATTCTTTCAACAGGTCTTGCGATCGCGCTGATCGCGTCGGCGGGAGCTGTATCGACTACGGCCACGCCGTCCATCCATAAGGTGTACGTCGATGGCGAGAAAGCGAATGTCGCGGCATACGAGATCAATGGCAATAACTTCTTTAAGCTGCGTGACATCGCAGCGATTCTCAACGGCACGGACGCACAGTTCGAGGTCACTTGGAACGGCGCGGAGAACCGTATTGATCTGACTGACGACAAGGCATACACGACGGTAGGCGGTGAGCTGGAAACGATTCCGGCCGGAACGCAGACGGCAAATCTTTCTACGGCATGGGTGTATCAGGATGGCCGGCCGGCGTCCTTGACGGGATTTGAGATCAACGGCAACAACTACTACAAGCTGCGTGATGTAGCCGATGCCTTTGACTTCAATGTCACATGGGACGGAGAAACCCAGCGCGTCGATATTATCACCACCGAAAGCTATGATGACGGTGAGGAGTCGGATGAGCCGGCACCGCCGGAATACAACAGCGAATATAAACAGGCATACGAGACGCTGGATTACGATGAGGTAAACCCGGACTATCAGGCGCAGGTAGACGCTTTTCCGGGTACACCGGTAACTGTTTCGGTTGATCTCAAGTTTTTTGATGTAATAAATAATCGGTATATCTATCCGGCAGATCTTGAACTGCGGATTGTCGCAAACCGGGCGAACCAGAGCAACGATTTCGATAATTCTTTCCCGGAAACCACTGCGGTAAAGAAAATCAAGACCGATTCCACCGGACATGCGACCTTAACGTTTGACATCCCTCAAACCGTATATGAAAAAATGAGGGATAACAAAGTTCAGTTCTTCTCTATTGGTGGTAGAGAGCTATTTTCCTATGACGGAAAAACGTACTCGGCTGGCTGCGGCTTGTCTTATTATGAGTGCGAAGCAGGAACAGTACAGGTTTCTTGCGTTGAGAGATTAAACCTAACTGGTGCTAACGCAGCACGATAAAAAACTAAAAAAATGATAAAACGCCATCTGGCCTCTTTCAAAGGAAGTCAGGTGGCGTTTTTTGTTTGAATTTAAAGGAGTGTCGTAAAAATGAACATGGAATACCTGCATTGGATCATAACGATCCGAACAAACCTTCCCCGTCCAGCATATTTATAAAGTCATTCTATACTTATCCGGCTCAAAGAAGTATAAAGAACGGATCTGGACGAACAAGGAAATCCATATCCACTATTATATATGAAAAGAGCTTGATAAGTTTTGGTGTGTCAATCGCTCCGTCATCGTGCCAACCCGACCAGAACTTTTAAAACTGAATAACCAGCCACCCATCGGCGGCACTACCGAGCAGGAAATCAGTAACGGTTGCTTGTTCTTGCATAAGCAAAAGACCATGCAGTGCTCTTGTAAAGCACAGCATGGTCTTCCAATGTACAGAATGATTACTTTATAGATGGGCTAAAATATCATCTTTATCATGCATTTCACTAATCCGACAGATCCGTTCACAGAACTTCTCCAGCGTAAACTCCATACCCGGACTATCTGCATCCAGCAGCAGACCTACCACGGAGCATCTTGCCTCTTGTATGGCGTTCTGCAGCTGCTCTGCAAGCTCGTCGGAAATGGATTTCTCGCCGTCTGTGATAAACAGGATATCCGCGTTTTCAAACGATTCCTCGTTTATCAACCGCAGGGCTTCCCGAATCGGCGTCTCAAAATTAGTACCGCCGTCAAAAAAGTGTTCAGCTGCGAACAGCAGATCTTCGGATGTATACTGCCCCGGCAAAAATAGATCTGTACGGAATTGACCTTTGCCCGAAAAGTG
>DXDZ01000050.1 GCA_019115185.1 Candidatus Agathobaculum merdipullorum | reverse complement strand
CGGACGTAGTTCATCATGCGCTGCAGATCTGGGCGGTCAGTGTTTTTGCCGCTCGCCTTGTCGATGAAGATTTCGTCCACGTCGAGCTCGTGCAGCAGCGCCTGCTGCCGGGCGGGGTTCTGCTCCTCCGTGCTGACACGGATGTAGCCGATTTTCATGTGATTTCTCCCTCTTTTCCAAAAGAAAAACGCTGCCAAATGGCAGCGTTTTGTGTTCTTGATTGGTTTTAATGCACCCAGTTTTGCTCAATGGATGTTTGTAACGCATGGAACAGCGGTAGATAGGTGCAGCTGATCTGCGAAATGATCTCAAGGGCGGTTTGCTGGTTGTACGCGTGTGACGCGAGATTGCGCGCCTGCAATGCGTTTAGCCAAGCAGCCTCATCATCGATCATGTGCAGCCGATAGGCTTCCTTGATGATGCTGCGCGGTGAGCCGGTCACGGCGGTGTTGACGCCCTCGTTCTCCATCGCCTCTTTCATTGCCTTCCAAGCCTGCTCAAAGCAAATTTGATAGAGCGAAACCAGTCCGGTCAGTACAACATTGTCATAGGGCGGCTCATAATTTTGGATATCCTCCAGATTATGCAGCGCCTTGCAGAAATTCTCAAACTTTTTCATAAAGCACTTTTCCGTCCTTCTCAATATTTTCAAGCAGTGCCTCATCCACGGGACAATCCAGATTGACTACGTCATATTGCAGCAGGGTATCAGTCTCTTCGTCTACCGCAAGCGCAAAGCCGGAAATGTCGCCGCCGCTGACCGCAAGGTCGATGTCGCTGCGCTCTTTGAAGTCGCCACGCGCGCGGGAACCAAACAAGATCACCTTGCACAATCCATATTGTGCCGCAAGATCGCAGATCTGTTTCAAAACGACATCGCGGATGCCGGTCGATGCGGGTAGCATACCATCCCTCCTAGTTGGATTGTCCTCATTATAACAAAAATCGCTCTGCCCGTAAAGCAAGATACTGTCGCCTCATGGCTAATGTGTTGCAATAGGGTCGGTGTGGGTTCTGACACATGTCAAAACCCCGAAACCGACCCTATTGACATACTTTTCGCATGTGTCAGTAGGGTATACCCCAATGACATACTATTTGCTCGGCGGTTTGCTGTTTTTCGCAGACTGCTCCGCGATCTCGATCACAACCTCGACAAATGCGCCGAGCAGCTCGAACGCTTTGGAAATTGCCCCATGTGTGATGCCCCTCCTTTAATATGCGTATAGTAACTCGCCGGTCAGTTCGTGCAGCATCGCCGGATCGTACAGCAGCTCCTCGATCTCGTCCGGGTCGCAGCCATAATCCAAGAGTGCCTGCACCTCGTCCTCGCTCACACCCATCGCCTTCGCGGTAGCGAGCAGCTCATCTTGCAAGCTGTTATCCACATCCACGTCCCACGGGTAGCCGTAGTACGGGGAATATCGCCACCAGTGGGCGCAGCTGGTGCGTGGGATAAAGCTGCCGCTCGTCTGATTTCCGAATTTGTCAATTTTCAGGATTTCTCCCTCCTCCGGCTGCTGAATGCTCTTCGGCTTGCCCAGCCGCAGGCGCTTGGCTGCTTGCACGAGAATTTCCTGCGTGGAAGCGTACAGCGTAAACCCGTCATAGTGGAACAGGCACAGCGGGTTGTCGCCTTTGGCAAACCAAATGCTGTCTTCGTGATCAAGCACGGTAAATACAAAAGAGCCCTCGACTTTCTCAGCCATTTCTTTCAGGCTTGGAAAATCGAGGGCGTTTTGCTGCTCGAGTAGCTGTACCGCAACGTAACTGTCGGTTTCAACGCTGGTTTGCGATAGGTTTTCCTGCTGGCGCAGCAGCTTGTCATTCCACAGGATGCCGTTGTGGGCAAGGGCGAAGGCCTTGCCGCCGATGCGTCCGGCAAATGGATGATTGTTCTGGTTGAACTTCTCGTTGCCCTGTGTGGTCATACGGGTATGACCCATGACGACGCTGACGTTGGGCGGTACGCGCAGCCGTAGTTTATGCGCAGGCAGCGGACGCTTAAAGATGCGCAGCCGTCCGCCAAAGTGGTAGGCGATGCCAGTCGCATCCGTACCGCGCACCTCACATTCGCGAGCAAGCGCGTTAATGATGCGATTCTTTTCCTTGCTGCTCAGTACTTGTTTATGGTCGATCAGTCCGAATACACTGCACATCAGCATGCCTCCTCATTTTGGGTAGTGACCGGCTCGTTGACGTAGAGCCGACGCTCTTTTAAGTACTGGATGAGTTCAGGCTCCTCAATGCGGTCGAGGAAGTCGAACCAGCTCATATCCTGCAATTCTGCGTCGGAAAGCGAAATCGCCACCTCGCAGAGGTGGTTGACCATCTGCAAAGTGGCGATCAGGGTATTGAATTTGAGCGTGCCGCGAAACAGCCGCAGCTCGATCGTGTCGGCGTTTGTCAGATTCACGGCAGTGTACCGTCCGGCACAGGAGTTCTTGGCGTGGCTCAGCTGTTCGCGCGGACAGAGCTTCATGCCATAGCGGGCCGCCCAGCGGTTGAGTTGGGCTTGTGTCCGGCGGCTGAACCGCAGCAGTTCGGGCCAGAACTTCTCGACGAAGTACACCAAGCGGGCGATGCAGGATTCCTGCGTTTCGTAAGTGCAGCCGAACGCCATGCGGGAGACATGAACATGCAGCCCGCAGGTGCCCGCGCCGTGGCTGCGGTAACCCAGTTGTTTGGCCTCATGCAAGATATCCTCCCACGGCATGTCATGCAGGTGATAGTCCAGCGTCATCGGATGCGTGACGAGTTCCAGCCCATCGTCGAGCGAACCGTCGGTTTTTATGTACAGGTTTTCGGCACTGTGGTTCGCAAGGTCCAGAAACCGTTTGGCGTGCGAGGTCAGCTCGCCGCCTTCGTCGATCTCGAGTTCCACGCCGAAGCGGCGCAGACCTTTGCCGTGGAACACGAGGTCGGGCGTGTAGTTGTAGTCATGGATCGGGCCTTCGTCACAGTTGTCAGCATAGCAATCGCGGCAAAACGATTCACCGCCGAACTGGTACACCTCGTCGTTGGGGATGAGTGCACCGCAGTGATCACAGGGGGTGTAGTAGTGGCTGCGGCAATCATGGCAGAGCACACGGACATCGTCGCCCTCATCATCATCCGTGTAAATGCGCGTGCCGCACTCATCGCATAAGATGGTCAGCTCACTCGCGCAGTCCGAACAGAGCAGATCGTCGCCGACGCGGAACATCTCGTCTGCCGGATAGACATCGCCGCAGTTGGCACAGGTGTGGGTTTGCTGCATAGTTTTCCTCCTTTTAATACTCCTCGGCCAGCAGCATGGTGCTGTGGGTTTGGTCATCGATGACGAAGATTTTGGCGTTCACTGCGTCGTCACAGGGTACGTCCATTTCATAGGAATAGGGCGGCTGCTCCTGCGAGTGGGCGATGTGCTGACCGGCTGCGGTTTTTTGCAACCGGAACACTTGCAGATAGTCACGGCTATCGTCCGGAATGCGGTCAATGAGGCTCCAGAGCAGGAGCACCAACCAAGCGGGTAAGGTACATTGAACACCGTGGGTCAGATATTTGGGGTTTTGAAACATGGGCAATTCTCCTTTGAAAACGAAAATAGCCACTGGAACAGATCGTTCCAGTGGCTCTATTATTATAGTATGTGTTTGACATGGTCGCAGGTTCAGATGTGAAAAAGCGGCCATTATTTACTCAAGCGATAAGATATTCTGTAAGATGATTGCAATTTTGTTTAGATTATTAACAGAAAGGCCTTGAAGCAGATCATGCAGTTCCGTCAATATGGCATCTTTCTCTCCATTGACTGGTTTCGGCTCGGCGAATAGTTCTGCCATCGAAATATCTAGCGCGCAGGCGATCTTTTCCAGCGTTTTTACGGTTGGGCTCTTAAGGCCGCGTTCCAAATGTCCTAA
>DXDZ01000049.1 GCA_019115185.1 Candidatus Agathobaculum merdipullorum | reverse complement strand
GTAGTATTCCGTCTGGGCTTCCAGTGAGTGGAAGGCGGCATCTTTATCGGAAGAAACCCGGGCATAGGCTGCCACGCGGGTGACCTTAGGCTTCTTCGGACTAGCCGGTATTTCTTCAATACGCATAATCTCTACCTCCTGCCACCATTCATCACTCTCTTGCCCGGAGAAGTCAAGTCCTGATTGCCGTAACTTTCCGGTTTTCCCGGTACCATTTGGTGCGGCAATAGTCTGAGCAAAAGAGCGCTCCTCGCCGCTTTGTTTCCGGCAATGGTTTATGGCAATAGCGACAGAGCGGGGCGTTCTGCTTTTCCGCCTTAGTCTTCCGCGCCCCACTGGCCGCAAACCCTTTGCGCTGACAGATGGACTTTACCGTATTGGGGGATAGTCCTAACTCCCGGCCAATAAAGCTGTAGGGGTAGTTTTCCCGCCGCAGTGCGGCAATCTGTTCTAACTGTTGTTCTGTCATGGTTCTCCTCATACTTGTGATTCTCCTTTCTTTTATCAGGGCGTTCGGAAAAGGTCACCCCTTAAAGTCGTCCCGGCGCGCTGGTAAGGGGTGGACTCCCTGTAAACAGGGATGGAGTCGTTTCCCAAAGAACTTACGGGCGGCGCAGGTTGCGGCCTTTTCTTGGCTTTGTTCTCTTCCCGATGCGTCAGGCGGTAGGTCTCGGGCTTCCTGCTGCTTGCCGCTCTTTTCTTTCTGCCGATGGGTGCATTTATAAACCTGGCAGCTACGCTACTTATGCTGATATTGCTATTTTGTGCCATATGTGCACACTCCTTTCTGTAATTAACCTGCCCTGATTAAAGCACATTTTACAGATATGGCAAGGGCTTTTTGGGGCTATATTTGGGGCGACCGGACGCTTAAGCGCAAAAAGTAACAGGGGTGAAAAATATGACATTTTGCAGGCGAGTGGGATGGAATAAACTTGAAATATTTTATTTTAATGCTCAAATAACGGTTTGGGGGAATATTTGTCTCCTTACTAGATATAAGACAGAATGGAAGATTTTGAGTCTGGATTTGTTGGATATTTTCTCCAACTTCATAAAAAGAAAGGACACACCCGTAGGTGCGTCAGCGCAAAAATATATCCCTTTGTCGTTATCGCCTAGCCACCAACAACTATCCAGCAGCCACGCAACGGACAGAGAATCCGAAGTAGCGGAAGTTGAAGTCCGTAATGATGCCGCCCGAGTAGAAGAGCAAGACGTAAGCGCTGTTAGAACCGTAAGAAGTAGATGACCAATAGAAGCCGTACGACCCTGCATCGTACAGCGAACTATTGCTGAGGTAGCTGCCGCGCAGAAGGTAGTGATTAAGTAAAATGATCACAATTATATAAAAGGTGCAAACCCTGCTGTCCGTATCACCCACAATGAAATTTGGCGCAAATATGTCATAATATGATATACTTTAGAAAGTGGCGTTAGTGATATCCATAGACGACGTCATAACACAAGTAAAAAGCCCGCCATTGGCGGGCTTTTTTTGTGTCTTTCTTTGAGGCGCTTCAGTCAATGCCGAACAGCCGCTTGCCGTTTTCGGTGGTGATGCGCTCCACCTCGGCCGCATCCATTCCTTTGATCTGCGCAATAGTTTCCGCCATGCGGTACACATACAGCGACGAATTGCGCCGTCCCCGAAACGGCTCGGGCGCCATATAGGGCGCATCGGTTTCGACCATCAGACGATCGATCGGCGCTTCGCGGATGACCTCGATCGCGCGGCGCGCATTCTTAAAGGTAATCACGCCGGTAAACGACAGATAGTACCCCAGCTTGAGCAGCTCGCGCGCCATCTCCACGCTGCCCGCGAAGCAATGAAACACACCTCGCGTCCCGGCGTACCGCTGCGCGATCTCCAGACTGTCCGCGTGCGCGTCGCGGTCGTGCGCAATCACCGGCTTGTCCAGCTCGCGCGCCATCTCCATCTGCCGCGCGAACACCACCTGCTGCCGCGCGCGGGCGCGCTCGTCCTTCTCCCAGTAATAGTCCAGCCCGATCTCTCCAATCGCGCGCACGCGCGGCTCGGTTTGGGCCATTTCTTTAATGACTACAAGGTCATTATTCCAGTTTTCGTTGATATTTTCCGGGTGAATGCCAACCGCCGCATAGACAAACGGATATTTTTGTGCGTAGCTCACCGCTTTGCGCGAAGTCTCCACATCACAACCCGGATTGAGTATCAACCCGACGTTATGCTCCGACATGGACAAAAGCAGCTCGTGCCGGTCGGCGTCAAAGCGTTCGTCATCATAATGGGCATGCGTATCAAACAGCATCTTCTCTCACCTCATATCCAGCCAAAGTGCGCGCAGGCGTTCCACAGTCCATCCTGATCGACCGGGTCGGTCACATAATCGGCCATGCGCTTGAGCGCGTCGCGCGCATTGCCCATGGCAATCGAAAACCAGCCCTGCCCGAACATGCACACGTCGTTCGTGCCATCCCCGAAGATAACGACATCCTCGTTTGGGATGCCGAGCCGCTCGATCATACGGCGGATGCCGTTTTGCTTTTCAGTTGGCTCAACAAGCAGGACATCGCGGTTGTACCGCACGGTGGGCAGCGTGCCGCAGTCAATGTCACGCTCCTGCTCCGCCGTGCAGGCGATATTCACCTTATACAATACGTCCACCGTGCGGTAATCGAACGCCGGGTCATACCGTGTCGGGAAGTATTCGGGCGGCGCAAAGTCCAGATAGCGCTTATCGCTCGTCACGCAGATGCGCTCATTGACCGGCGTAACCGCCCACGGGAT
Source organism: Candidatus Agathobaculum merdipullorum (assembly GCA_019115185.1). Classification (GTDB taxonomy): domain Bacteria; phylum Bacillota; class Clostridia; order Oscillospirales; family Butyricicoccaceae; genus Agathobaculum; species Agathobaculum merdipullorum. Next base: position 13,901 of record DXDZ01000049.1, on the reverse strand, counting down.
GCCCGCCGCTTCCAGGCGGTCAATCAGCGCAATGCAATCCGCGACCGGCAGGCCCTTCATCTCCACGAGCTTGCCGCCGACGGTCAGGCTGTATCCCCCGTCCGCGACAAAATCGGTAAAACCGTGCTGCGCGGCAAAGCCCGCCGCCGACGCCTGCAAGCGTCCGGTGGCGAGCGCCGTAAAATGCCCGTTGGCACGCAGCTGTTCCAGACAGCGCACTGCGCTCTCGGGCATGACCATGGTCTGCCCGAGGCTCAGCGTGCCGTCAATATCAAAAAAGAAATATTTTTTCTGCATGGTTGTTCCTTTTGGGTTTTTCGTTTGTCAGTTGGTGTCCACCGTGCGCGTCACATCCACCACGCCCTTGATCGAGCGCAGACGGCTGATGAGGTTATCCAGCTGGTGCACGCCTGCAACGTCCACCATGGCGTTGATGACGCCGTAACCGTCGTTGAGGTCGCGCGCGGAAATCTCATGCACATTGATCTTGCAGGCAGCAAGCACCGAAGTCACATCGCTCAGCACGCCGATGCGGCTGCGCGTCGAAATCTGCAAGCCGGTGGAGAAGCGATTGGTGCGATCGGAGATAGCCAGATCCTCGTCCCACCACGCGCGTACCCAACGGTCCGGGTCCTCTTGTATGTGGACGTTGACGCAGTCGCGCCGGTGGATGGACACGCCGTAGCCGCGCGTGACAAAACCGACGATCTCGTCGCCCGGAATCGGCGTGCAGCAGCGCGCAAACTTGACCAGACAGTTGTCAATCCCCTCAACGACCACGCCGGTCGTAGAGCGGGTGACACGCTTAGGCTGCTGCTCGAGCTGCGGCTGGGCTGCGCGCTCGGCCAGCTCGCGCTGGCGGCGTAGCTTACCGACGTCGTCCTTGACCTTGTTGATAACCTTGGTCAGCGTGATACCGCCGTAGCCGATGGCGGCGTACAGTTCATCGAGGGTATTGAACGAGAACTTGTTGAGCGTGTTCTTGCGCACTTCCTCATTCTCATAAAAGCCGTTGTACAGCAGATTCGCGCGCAGCTCGCGGTCGAGGTCCTCACGGCCGTTGATGATATTCTCCTCGCGGCACTCTTTCTTTAACCACTGCTTGATCTTGTTGCGGGCCTCGGTGGTCTTGACGATCTTGACCCAGTCGCGGCTCGGCCCGTGCGCCTCCTTGGAGGTCAGGATTTCCACGATATCGCCGTTTTTGAGCTGGCTGTCGATTGGCGCAATACGACCGTTGATCTTACAGCCGGTAATGCGGTTGCCGACCGCCGAGTGAATGGCGTAGGCAAGGTCGATCGGGGTCGCGCCCGCGGGCATATTGACCACATCGCCCTTAGGCGTAAAGACGAACACCTCGTCAGCAAACAGATCGACCTTGATGTTTTTGATGAAGTCCTCGGCTTCGGTGTCCTGCTGTGCTTCGAGCAGCTGGCGAATCCACGCAAAGGTTTCCTCATTGCCCTTTTTGGTCAGGCCCTGCTTGTATTTCCAGTGCGCCGCAACGCCGTATTCCGCCATCTTATGCATCTCGGTGGTGCGGATCTGGATTTCAAACGGCACGCCCGCGCGCCCGATGACCGTCGTGTGCAGCGACTGGTAGCCGTTGGGCTTGGGAGTGGAAATATAGTCCTTGAAACGGCCCGGGATGGGCTTATAAAGGTCGTGCACATAGCCGAGCACGTTATAACAGTCGGCCACGGTATCCACGATCACGCGCACCGCGCAGATGTCGTAAATCTCGTCGATTGTCTTATGCTGCGCGTACATCTTGCGATAGATCGAATAGATATGCTTGACGCGCGCCGAGATCGTGTTTTTGATATGCGCTTCCGCGAGCTTGGCGCTGATACGCTCCTGAATGCCCTTGAGGAATTCCTCGTGCTGCTCGCTCTGCTTTTTCAGGCCCTCAACGATTTCGTTATAGCCGATCGGGTCGAGAATTTTTAGCGACAGGTCCTCCAGTTCCCACTTGATGCGGCTCATGCCCAGACGATGAGCGATCGGCGCATAGATTTCCATGGTTTCGAGCGCCTTGTCGCGCTGCTTGCGCTCGGGCAGATACTGGAAGGTGCGCGCGTTGTGCAGGCGGTCGGCCAGCTTGATGAGAATAACGCGGATATCCTTCGCCATGGCAAGGAACATCTTGCGCAGGTCTTCGAACTGCTCCTGCTCCTTGGAGTAACGCAGCATCCCCAGACGGGTGACGCCGTCCACCAGCTCCGCAACCGGCGTGCCGAATTTATTTTCAATTTCCTTGTAACCGAAGTTGGTATCCTCGATGCAGTCATGCAGCAGCGCCGCGCAGATCGAGTCGGTATCCAACCCCATTTCGACCACGATCTCCGCGACCGAAACCGGATGGATGATATACGGCTCACCGTTTTTGCGCTTTTGTCCCTCATGCGCCGCAGCCGCGCACTCATAAGCCGCGCGGATTTTGCGAATGTTGGCCTGCGGATTTTGCTTTTGCACGCGCTCGATTAAAAAATCCAGTTTGTTTTGCATACTTCGTTCCCCCATTCCGTTAACCCGCCATGCTTTGCAGCGTGGCCAGAACGACCGAACCGGATATATCCGCCTTACCCTCGTAAGGCTTGAGCAGGATGTTGAGCATCCCTTCCTTGAAATGATAGCTAATCAGCCCGGACTCGGAAAATACGTCCAGACAGACGAATAACTTGCCGATGTTGATATCGCGGCGACTCTCCCACGCGACGCGGCGCGACAACGCGCCGTCCGGCACGGACAGACGACCGTCCTCCGCGCGGCACACGATATGCCGCCACACCGCGACCAGATCCTTGCGGTCGGGTAGCAGCATACGCGCCTCGCGCGCGGTCAGCGGGCCGTCGGCCATATATGTATTGTACACATTAAGCAGTTTCTGATCCGCAAGATGCTCGCAATCGCTCAGCTGCGCATCGCACAGCGTCAGCTGCACCGTGCGGCGGCCGCGAAACTCGTTGATCTCCAGATGAAAGGCGGCGTCAACGTAGTTGCCCTCGACAAAGCCGAGTCCACCCGCGCCCGTGCCGAACCAGATCGCAGAAAAGCGTATGCCGTCTTTCACCAGCGTCATGCGCACATGCCGGTCGGACGAAATGGGCGTGATATCCTCCGCCACCATGTCCTTCATGCAGAACACCGGCTCGGCGTTGCGCATGCCGTACGGCTCGAGGATGTTCAGCGCCTCGATGTTCTCCTCGGTCAGCCATTCCGGGCGCACCATGCAGTCGATATGCAGCTGCGGCACCAGCTCCGCCATGGTGACATGGGTTTCGGCATAGGCGCGCAGCCGCTCGCGCAGCGTATCCACCTTATCCGCGTCCACGGTCAGGCCGGCGGCCAGCGCGTGCCCGCCGTAGCGCTCGAGCAAATCCTCGCACGAGGTCAGCGCGTCGAACAGGTTAAACCCGCCCACCGAGCGGCCCGAGCCTTTGCCCGTGCCGTCCTCATCGAGTGAAATCAGCACGACCGGACAGCCGTACCGGTCGCACAGGCGCGAGCAGACAATGCCAATCACACCGTGATGCCAGCCTTTTTCCGCCAGCACAATGATTTTATCCTCCAGCGGATTGTATTCCTTGCGCAGACGGGCAAGCGCCTGCGTTAAAATCTGGTTTTCCTCATTCTGCCGCAGCTTGTTCTGCTCGCAAAGCTGCGCGGCGAGCGACTGCGCGCGCACCGGGTCATGCGTCAGAAACAGCTCGGCAGCCAGCTCAGCGCGGCCCATGCGGCCCGCCGCGTTGATGCGCGGGGCCAGCACGAAGCTGATGGTGGACGAGGTCAGACGTTTGTGCTTCATGCCTGCCTCACGCAGCAGCATCTCCAGACCGATGTTGCCGGTTTCCGCCATTTTCTTTAGTCCTGCCGCCACGATGATGCGGTTTTCGCCCGTAATGGGCATCACATCCGCGACCGTGCCCAGCGCCACCAGATCGGCATACCGCTCGAGCACGGCTTCCGCGCTGCCCTCGAGCGCGCAAATCAGCTTGAACGCCACGCCTACGCCTGCCAGACTGTCAAACGGGTAGGTGCAGTCCGGCCGCTTGTAATCGACCACCGCGTCCGCCGCGGGCAGCGCGTCGTGGCACTCGTGATGGTCGGTGATAACCACCTGCATGCCCAGCTCGCGTGCAACCGCGATCTCTTTATCGGCGGTGATGCCGGAATCGACCGTAATGAGCAGGCGGGTCCCCTTCTCATACAGCTCCTCCATCGCCGCGCGGGACAGGCCGTAGCCTTCGCGCAGGCGATTGGGGATATAATATTCACACTTAGCGCCGCAGCTGCGCAGATAATCCACCAGCGTGCAGGTGGCGGTCACGCCATCTACATCGTAATCTCCGTATACCACAATATGTTCGCCGCGCGCGATTGCGCCGCGAATGACCGCAACGGCTTTGTCCATATCGGTCAGCAAAAACGGGTCGTACAGGCCGGAGATATCGCAGCTCAGGTAATCGGCTGCGGCCTCGGGCGTGTCGATGCCGCGCGCTACCAGAACGGCTGCGGTCAGCGGGGCATAGCCGCCTTCCTCCGACAAAGCGCGCACGCACGCCTCGTCCGGATCGGCGATCACCCATCGCTTTGTTTTCATATGACTCCCTCATTTATTTTATATTACCATTATTATACCAAAACACGCCACAAAGCTCAACATTTTTATGCAAATTGTCAAAAGCGGGCATTTCACATGGAAATGCCCGCTTTTTTCGTTCCGAAAACCGCTTTATTCTTCTGTTTTCCCGTTATTCTGCCGTGCAAGCATCCGTCCGAGGTACTGTCCGGTGTAGGAATCCGGGCAAGCCGCGACCTCTTCCGGCGTGCCGGCCACGACCAGCCGGCCGCCGCCGTCGCCGCCCTCAGGGCCGAGGTCCAGGATATAATCAGCCGTTTTGATGACATCCAGATTGTGCTCGATGACAACCACGGTATTGCCCGCATCGACCAGCTTTTGCAGCACATCGACCAGCTTGTGCACATCCGCAACGTGCAGGCCGGTAGTCGGCTCGTCGAGGATATAGATGGTCTTACCGGTCGAGCGCTTGCTCAGCTCGGTGGCCAGCTTGGCGCGCTGCGCCTCGCCGCCGGACAGCGTCGTAGACGACTGGCCGAGCTTGACGTATCCCAGCCCAACCTCGCGCATGGTCTCGAGCCGTCTGGCGATCTTGGGCACGTTGGCAAAAAAGTCGCACGCTTCGTCCACCGTCATGTCGAGCACCTCATAGATGTTCTTGCCCTTGTAGCGTACCTCAAGCGTTTCCTTGTTATACCGCTTGCCCTTGCACACATCGCAGGGTACATACACATCCGGCAGGAAGTGCATTTCTATCTTCAAAAGGCCGTCGCCCGCGCAGGCCTCGCACCGTCCGCCCTTGACGTTGAAGGAAAACCGGCTCGGCCCGTAGCCGCGCGCCTTGGCATCCGCCGTTTTGGCGAACAGGTCGCGGATGTCGTTGAACACGCCCGTGTAGGTCGCAGGGTTGGAGCGCGGCGTGCGCCCGATGGGCGACTGGTTGATGTCAATCACCTTATCGAGATAGGACATGCCGATGAATTTATCATGTGCGCCCGCGCGCGTTTTCGCGCCGTTCAGCTCAGCGGCAAGCTTTTTATAAAGAATCTCATTGACAAACGAGGATTTGCCCGAACCGGACACGCCGGTGACGCAAGTGAACGTACCAAGCGGAATGGTGAAATCCGTGTGCTTTAAGTTATTGACCGCGCAGCCCTTGACCGTCAGCTTTTTCCCGTTTCCCTTGCGCCGCACCGCGGGCACCGGAATGAACTTGCGGCCGGACAGATACTGTCCTGTGATGGAGGTTTCGCTTTTCAGCAGATCGTCCACCTTGCCCTCGAACACGACCTCGCCGCCGTTACGCCCCGCGCCCGGCCCGATGTCAACAATATAGTCAGCCGCCAGCATGGTGTCCTCGTCGTGCTCGACCACTATCAGCGTGTTGCCAAGGTCGCGCAGACGCTGGAGCGTCGCCAGCAGCTTGTCGTTGTCGCGCTGGTGCAGGCCGATAGACGGCTCATCCAGAATATACAGCACGCCCATGAGCGACGAACCGATCTGGGTGGCGAGCCGGATGCGCTGGCTCTCGCCGCCCGACAGCGTGCCGGACGAGCGCGAAAGCGTCAGGTATTCCAGACCGACCGACTGCAAAAAGCCCAGCCGGTCCATGATCTCCTTGATGACGCGGTCACCGATTTTATGCTGCATCTCGGTCAGCTGCAAGGTATGCAAAAATTCCATCGCCTTGACGACCGACTTTTCGGAAAACTCCGCGATGTTCAGCCCGCCAACCGTCACCGCCAGCACTTCGGGACGCAGACGGCGGCCGTGGCACGCGGGACAGGGGATTTCGCTCATGCATTCCTCGATTTCGCTGCGCGCATAATCGCTCGAAGTCTCCTTGTAACGGCGCTCGAGGTTGCACACAATGCCCTCAAACGGCTGGCGCATCACGCCGCCCGACACGCGGCTGACCGACAGCTCCAGCGGCTCGTCACCCGTGCCGTACAGCAGCTCGTGCACCGCCGCGTCGCTCATCTCCTCGATCGGGGTGTCGAGCGTAAAGCCGTGCTTTTTGCCGAGCGCCGTGAAATACATGCCCGCAATCGTGCCCGGTTCCGCGCTGCCCCAGCCGGAGGCGCGGATCGCGCCCTTGCGGATGGACAGCTTGCGGTTAGGCAGGATGCGGTCCGGGTCCACGCGCATCTGCATCCCCAGTCCCGTACACACCGGACAGGCGCCGTAAGGATTGTTGAACGAGAACATGCGCGGGGTAAGTTCCTCGATGGAAATGCCGCAGTCCTCGCAGGCATAGTTCTGTGAGAAGGTGATCGGCTCGCCGCCGACCACATCCGCAATCACCAGACCGCCCGACAGCGCCGCCGCGGTCTCAACCGAGTCGGTCAGGCGGCTGCGCACATCCGCGCGGATGGCGATACGGTCCACCACGATCTCAATGTTGTGCTTTTTCGTCTTTTGCAGCTTGATTTCCTCGGACAGGTCGCGCATTTCGCCGTCCACCCGCACGCGGACATAGCCCTGCCACCGGGCGTCCTCGAACACCTTGACATGCTCGCCCTTTTTGCCACGGATCACGGGCGCGAGAATCTGCACGCGCGTTTTTTCCTCCAGCGCCATCAATCGGTCGATGATCTGATCGATGGTCTGCTGATGGATTTCCTTGCCGCACTTAGGGCAGTGCGGTGTGCCGATGCGCGCCCAGAGCAGACGCATGTAGTCGTAGATCTCGGTGACCGTGCCGACCGTCGAACGCGGGTTCTGCGAGGTGGTTTTCTGGTCGATCGAGATGGCAGGCGAAAGGCCATCGATGTAGTCCACATCCGGCTTGTCCATCTGCCCCAGAAACTGCCGCGCGTAGCTGGACAGCGACTCGACATAGCGGCGCTGGCCCTCGGCATAGATCGTATCGAACGCCAAAGACGATTTGCCCGAGCCAGACAGGCCGGTCAGCACAACCAGCTTGTCGCGCGGAATCTTGATATCAATGTTTTTCAGGTTGTGCTCACGCGCACCCTTGACATGAATATATTCGTGCATAGCTTTTTCTGCTTCATCCTCACTTTTGTTTTGAGTTTCTCTATCCTGAATAGCATGCGCATTTAGATTGCTATGATACTGCCCGCGGACAGGAACGCGATGCGATCTCCAAGCGTTTCCCGCAGCACATCATAGGCGTGCGGGCCGGTGCAGTGGCAGGTGTAATAGCGGCTGCTTGTGTCCGCAAGACGCGCGGCGACCGCGCGGATGCGCTCGTCCGGCTCGCTTTTGCCGGTGGACGGGCTGAACAGGTGCATGCCGCCGACAACCACATCCGGGTCGCGGCCGAGCAACTCCTTTGCCCGCGCGCAGATGTTGATAACGCCCCGGTGAGCGCAGCCGGTAAACAGCACCGCCTTGTCCCCTTCGCGCACGATTAAACTTTGCTCATGCAGGAAGCGGTCGGGAACATACTGCCCATTTTCCCGCTCGTACAGCGTGCGGTTGCCCTGCGGCACGCAGTCCGCGCCCGTGATATCGGAAAACAGGGTCAGACGCTCGTCAATCTCGGTCACGCCACTGACGCGCCGCAGGCGCGGACTGGCCGCCAGCGCATTGTCAAGCCCGATGTCCTTGATGCCCTCGGGTTTGCGGGAAAAGTGTGGCTCAAACGCCTTTTCGTGCACATAAACCGGCGCATGGTCGTTGATATTCAAAAACGCCGCCAACCCGCCGCCGTGGTCGTAATGCCCGTGCGAGACAAAGGCCGTATCCACCGCGGACAGGTCGATGCCGAGCGTCCCAGCGTTTTTCAGAAACAGATCGGTCTGTCCCATGTCGAACAGCAGCTTGTGACCATTCGTTTCGATATAAAAGCTCAGGCCGTGCTCGCAGACAAAATCCGGCGCGCACGCGGTATCCTCCATGAGTGTGAAAATCCTCATTTTCCTTCCTCCAAAGCCCGAATCTGGTCACGCAGCTGCGCGGCGATCTCGAATTCCAGCATCTTGGCCGCTTCCTTCATCTGTTTGGTCAGGCGGGCGATCTCCTGCTGTTTTTCGCCCTTGGTGCGCAGCTTCTTCTTGCTGCTCGTCGGCACATTGGACGTAATTTCAATGACGTCCTGCACCTTTTTATGCACCGATTTGGGCGTGATACCATGCTTTTTGTTGAACGCATCCTGCAAGGCGCGGCGGCGTTCGGTCTCGTCCATCGCACGGCGCATCGAAGGCGTGATACTGTCCGCGTACAGCACGACCATACCGTGCTCATTACGCGCGGCGCGGCCGATGGTCTGAATGAGCGAAGTTTCCGAGCGCAAAAAGCCCTCCTTATCCGCGTCGAGGATGGCGACGAGCGACACCTCCGGGATATCCAGGCCCTCACGCAGCAGGTTGATGCCGACCAACACGTCGAACACGCCCAGACGCAGGTCGCGCACCAGTTCCTGCCGTTCGATGGTCTTGACATCGTGGTGCATGTACCGCACCTTGATACCTGCGGTTTCCAGATAGCCGGTCAAATCCTCGGCCATCTTTTTAGTCAGCGTCGTCACCAGCACGCGCTCACCCTTGGCGGTGCGCGCGTTGATCTCTCCAATCAGGTCATCGATCTGCCCCTCGACCGGGCGCACGACCACTTCCGGGTCGAGCAGGCCGGTCGGTCGAATGACCTGTTCGACCACCTGTCCCGAGCGCGACAGCTCGTATTCGCCGGGTGTGGCGGAGACGTAAACGATCTGATTGAGGCGCTCGTTGAACTCGTCAAAGTTGAGCGGGCGGTTATCGTAAGCCGAAGGCAGGCGGAAGCCGTTCTCGACTAGACTTTCCTTGCGGGCGCGGTCGCCGTGGTACATGGCGCGCACCTGCGGTAAAGTCACGTTGCTCTCGTCCACAATCAGCAGAAAATCCTCCGGGAAGTAGTCGATCAGGGTAAACGGCGCGCTCCCCGGCGTTCTACGCGACAGCACGCGCGAATAGTTCTCGATACCGCTGCAAAAGCCGATCTCCTGCAACATTTCGATATCGTACCGCGTGCGCTGCGCGATGCGCTGCGCTTCGATCAGCTTGCCGTTTTCCTCAAAGTATTGGATACGCTGTTCCAGCTCCTCCTCCAAGTCTTGGATGGCGGCCTGCAATTTGTCCTTTGGGGTGACATAGTGGCTCGCCGGGAAAATCGCCGTGTGACCCAGTTCGCCCAGCACTACGCCGGTCAAAGGATTGATGCGGCTGATGCGGTCAACCTCGTCCCCGAAAAACTCAATGCGCACCACATCCTCGTCCGAATATACCGGCCAGATCTCAACCGTGTCGCCGCGCACGCGGAAACGGTTACGCTCGAAAGCGATGTCGTTGCGCTCATACTGAATATCAATGAGACGGTGAATGAGCGTTTCGCGGCTGATTTCCATGCCGGGACGCAGCGAAATGACCATTTTCTTGTAGTCGATCGGGTCGCCCAGCGAATAAATGCACGACACAGACGAGACGATAATCACGTCCCGCCGCTCGGAGAGCGCCGAGGTCGCGGAGTGGCGCAGACGGTCGATCTCGTCATTGATCGCCGAATCCTTTTCGATATAGGTATCGGTCGAGGCGATATAAGCCTCGGGCTGATAATAGTCGTAATACGAGACAAAATACTCAACCGCGTTATCCGGGAAAAACTCCCGCAGCTCGGTACACAGCTGTGCGGCGAGCGTTTTGTTATGCGCAAGCACCAGCGTCGGCCGCTGGGTCTGCTCGATGATATTGGCCATGGTGAAGGTCTTGCCCGAACCGGTCACGCCCATCAGGGTTTGCTCGGTCAGGCCGTTATTGATCCCCTCCACCAGCTTTGCAACCGCTTCCGGCTGGTCGCCCGCCATTTTATACGGGCTTACAATGTGAAAATCCGGCATATCCTACCTCCTCCGTCCCATCCGTCCGGCGCGCAGCCGACAAATGGATGTATATTTGCCGCGCGCAACGACGCAGTGATCGACCAGCTGCAATCCCAATCCGGCGATCGTCTGCTCGAGCCGCCGCGTGGCAAGCATATCCGCTTCGGACGGCACAGCCGTCCCGTCCGGGTGATTATGTGCCAGCACAACGCCCGACGCGCCGCACAGCAGCGCGGCCCGTGCGATTTTGTACGCATCCATCGTCACCTGCGTATGGCCGCCGCGGGCAATCTCCTCACACTTGATGACGCGGCCCGCCCCATCCAGATACGCGGCAAGCAACACTTCTTCCTGCTCCCCTGCAAACTGCGGCACAAAATATTCTCCGATTTTTTCATAGCTGTTCAGCTTATCGCTGTGCCGCTCGCTTTTGGCTAAGTCCTGCTGATACCGCGCGCACATCGCAAACGACAGCTTGAGCAGATCGGCCGAGCGCGGCCCGATGCCCTGCACCTCGCAAAGCTGCTCGACCGGCGCTTCGAGCACTGCGTGCAGCGAGCCGAAGCGTTCCAGCAGCCGGTGCGCGGTCGGGTTGGTATCCACCCGCGGAATGGCGAAAAACAGCAGAAGCTCGAGCACCTCATGGTCGCTGAACACATCCAGCCCGAAGCGGCGGAACTTTTCCAGCACGCGCTCCCGATGGTTTTGATGCAGTTTGTCCGCCATGCGACCGGCCTCCTTTGCGGTTACAGATGAATGCGCTGCTCCGCCTGCCGCAGCGCGCGGGCAACCAGCGGACTGTCCTTGATTTCCGGGAACGGAACGGTCGGCTGCGGCTCGCCCTCATGCGGACGCAGGCTTTTTCCCATCCACAGCACATCCCGCCACTGACCGAACTTGTACATGCTCTCCTGATACGCGCCAGAAATGATAAAGCCCATTGCCTTATGGAACTTCATCGACCGTTCGTTAGGCGAGGTGATGCCGACGTAGATATTATAGTATCCCTGCATGGCAAGCAGCTCAAACAGCGCCGCGTAAATCGCGCCCGCAATGCCGTGGCGGTGCCACTCCTGCGCGACGTAGATGGAAGTCTCGACCGACCACTGATAGGCCGCGCGGGTGCGATGCGGCGAAGCATAGCCATAGCCGACCACTTCCCCATCCACCGTGCAGACCAGCCACGGCAGGCGCTCGCCATAGGTGCGCATACGCCCAAGGAATTCCTCCAGCGACGGCGGCGTGTATTCACTCGACACCGTGGTCTGGATCACATATGGCGCGTACAGCGCCAGCATATCGGCTGCATCGCCCTCCGTGGCGACGCGCAAAACAACTTCCGGCATAGTATTTCTATCCCGTTGCGATAGTTTCCGTCTTTTCATTATACCGCGCGCGTCCTTGTTGTTCAACCGATTTTTACCGTTCCCGCCGCCAAAAATCGTACATGCGTTCGCCTGTTCTTTGTGCGCTTTTCCGTCAAAAACAAACAAACACAAACCGTTCGAGCACCTGCATCCTTGTCCGCTCAGCCGATTGCTTTTTCTTGCTTTTTGGGGTATACTACTGAATGCGATTTTGTCATAGAGGAGGCTTGCGCATTATGGTCCGTCACGGTTTTATCCATTCCAAGGAAGATATCAAATTTCTCATTCTGTTTGCTATGGATTTGCTGCCCTTTCCGGTCAATTTCAGCACGGTTGTGGACTTGACGACCTGGTGCGATGAAGGCTTCGGCTACTTTGAGCTGAGCGAAGCCTTTTATGAGATGGTGCCGACCGGCCACATCGAAGAGGTCCCCGGCGACGGGGAACCCGCCTACCGCATTACCGACAAAGGCCGCGAGGCAATCCGCGTGTTTGAAAAGCAGCTGCCCTATCCGGTGCGCGAAGCCGCACAGCGCTCTGCGCTGCGCGTGGTGCGCCAGATCCGGCGGAACGCTGCCATTCATACGTCAGTGACTGAGCGCGCCGCAAACGACCTGACCGTCCGCATGGAGATGGAACAGGTATTTGCCATCGAGATGGATGTGGTCAGCCACGGGCAGGCCGCGATGCTCGAGCGCACCTTCAAAAACAACGCGGAGGCCATCTATCAGACTTTGCTGGGCGCTATGACCGCAGACTACGAAACCGAGAAAGAAGACGAAACCCCTTGAACTACATTCGGCAACTGGGCGTCCTGATCGCCTGCTGCGTCGCAGGCGACGCGCTATCCATCCTGCTGCACGGCGCGCTGCCCGGCAATGTGCTCGGACTGACACTGCTGCTCCTACTGTTGATTTTCAGCCCGCTCCGTCTGGAGCATGTCGAGCATTCGGCAGAGTTTCTGCTGCAAAACATGGCGTTTTTCTTCCTGCCCGCCTGCCTGGGCGTGCTGGAGATCTTCACACAGATCAAAAGCGAAATTCTGGCCATGATTGCGGTTTGCGTGCTGACCACGCTATGCACCGCAGCGGCTACCGCATTAACCGTGCACATTGTGTTTCGTTTACAGCACCGCGAAAGCGAGGAGGCGTTTGACCATGACTGATCTGCTCTCCTCCTCCACTTTCTGGATGGCATTGTCCATCTTCTGCTATGCGCTGGGCGTTAAAATTCAGCAGAAAACCGGCTCGCCGCTGTGCAATCCGTTGTTGATTGCCGCTATCCTGGTGGGCGCACTGCTGGTCGTGACCGGCACCACCTACCAAACCTATGAAAGCGCCGGTCAGCTGATTTCCTTTTTCCTGACCCCGGCGACCGTAGCGCTCGCCGTACCGATCTACCGTAAGCTGGATGTGCTGCGCAAAAATCTGGTACACATCCTCGCCGGTGCGCTAGTCGGTTCGCTGACCTCCATCCTGGGCGTACTGCTGTTCTGTCGGCTGTTCGGCCTGTCCGACGCGACCACCCGCTCGCTGGTGCCCAAATCGGTCACTACCCCGATCGGCGTCGCTCTGTCCGAGATACTGGGCGGTCTGGCGCCAATCACCGCGATCGCGGTGGTATTCACCGGCATCGTCGGCGCGATCCTGCTGCCGACCTTCCTCAAATGCATCGGCGTGCGCAATCCCGTACAGATGGGCCTGTCCATCGGCACTGCCGCCCACGCGGTCGGCACTTCGCGTGCGATCGAGCTGGGCGAAACCGAGGGTGCAATGAGCGGCCTTGCGATCGGCGTGGCCGGTCTGCTGACCGCGCTGCTCGTGTCGATCGGTTCTATATTGTTCGCATGATTTTGATAAGAAAAGCGGTCTGCACCGGCAGGCCGCTTTTCTTTGCATTTGCATAAAAAGAAAGAACCGGAAAACCGGTTCCTTCCTGACAGCTTCTCTTAGCCGAAGTAACGCTGCAGCAGGCCCTCGAAAGCCTTGCCGTGACGAGCTTCGTCACGAGCCATCTCATGTACAGTGTCATGGATTGCATCGAGGTTGAGCGCCTTCGCACGCTTTGCCAGATCGAACTTGCCAGCGGTAGCGCCGTTCTCAGCGTCAACACGCATCTCGAGGTTCTTCTT
>DXDZ01000048.1 GCA_019115185.1 Candidatus Agathobaculum merdipullorum | reverse complement strand
TTGGTGCGGATGGGGGGACTTGAACCCCCACGTCCTTGCGAACACTAGCACCTGAAGCTAGCGCGTCTGCCATTCCGCCACATCCGCATATTTGATTTTAGTTGTTTGAAGGTGGTGCGAGTGACGGGACTTGAACCCGTACGTCGATTGACACACGCCCCTCAAACGTGCCTGTCTACCAGTTCCAGCACACTCGCATTCTCTTTTGCGTCGTGTCGCATCACTGTCAGCGACGTGTAATATTATAGCAAAATAAAGTGGTTTTGTCAATATATTTTGTCGAATCAATTTGATGGAATTTGCAGATATTTTCATGTTGCAAAAAGAAGAAGCACTAGATTTCGTTTGAAATCAGTGCTTCTTCTTGGTGCGGATGGGGGGACTTGAACCCCCACGTCCTTGCGAACACTAGCACCTGAAGCTAGCGCGTCTGCCATTCCGCCACATCCGCATATTTGGTTTTGGGTTTGAAGGTGGTGCGAGTGACGGGACTTGAACCCGTACGTCGATTGACACACGCCCCTCAAACGTGCCTGTCTACCAGTTCCAGCACACTCGCATTCTCTTTCGTATCGAGTCGCCTCACTGTCAGCGACAAATAGTATTATATCGAAAAGAGGGGATATTGTCAACATATTTTCTCAAAAAAATCAAAAATTTTCGGAGCCGTTTTTCGGCTCCGAAAACTCAGCGGGCAGCGCGCCACTCGATCAGCTGTGCAGCTATGGAGACAGCGATCTCCGCGGGGGTCTGTGCGCCAATCTCTAAGCCGATGGGCGTGATGATGCGCCGCTGCGTCTCAGAGGAAAATCCCTCCTGCGCCAGCGTGTGGAACAACGTTTCGCGTTTGCGGCGGCTGCCCATCAGGCCGATATAACTGGCCGGGGTGGACAGCGCATAGCGCACGGCGTCTGCGTCGCCCTCATGGCCGCGCGTCATGATGCAGAAGGCATCTGCTTCTGTGGGGCACAGCGCGCCGGTGAGCGCGTGCGCAAGCTCGGTTAGGGGGAGGGTCAGCGTCTGTTCCGCGTGAGGAAAACGGGCAGGGGAGCAGAATTCCGGTCGGTCGTCGATAACGATGTGTCGGAAGTCCAGCCGGTGCAGCAGCGCGCATAGCTCATGCGACACATGCCCACCACCGATGACAAATACCCGCCCTGCGTCGGTCAGCGGCACGCACAGTGCATCTTTGCTGTTTTGTGATAAAATGGTTGGCCGTGTGGGCAACGCGCTGTCCTGCGCGATATAGGGCGTCGTACCGTCGAATGGCAGACACAGCCAGACCGGCGTCCTGTTCTGCAAAGCGGAAAGCGCTGCGCGCAGCGGCGCAGGATCAGTCAGCGGGGAAAATAGCACTTCGGTCGCGCCGCCGCATATCATGCCCAGACTGCCCGCTTTGCGGTTGTCCAGCTCAAAGTGCATAAGGTGACCGCAGGTGGGCTGTGCAGCGGCAAGTTCCAGACAGCGGTGCTCGAGCAAACCGCCGCCAATCGTGCCGCACAGCAACCCTTGCGTGCCTGCCAGAAGCATTGCACCTTCCTTGCGCGGTGTGGAACCGGTCGCGCGGGCAACCGAAACCAGCAGAACAGGGCGACCTTGCTCCATTTCGTGCAGGGCGGTGGTCAGCAGTTGCTCAAACATGGTTTGTCCTCCTTATCGGGTCAATAGCAATACGTTTTCTGGCGCGATGCCCAGCACTTCGGGCAGCACGGCAGGTTTGCGGTCTTTGGACATGCGCCACCACAGGGGCGGCGTGTTTTCGTCCTGCCCGGCATAGCGGAACAGTAAAATCCACTCGAAGGGTTCTTCCAATTCTCCCACCCATTGCACGCTTGCGCGGTTGGCGGCGGCGCGGGCATGGAAATAGTGTGCGCGCAGGCCGATGGCACATAGATCGTCCGGCACGGGCTGCGCGGAAGTGAAGCGCAGCCCCCATGCGGGCGCTTCGACCGTCCGCTCGTCGATCTTGCGGGCGGGGGTGATGTTTTTGCAGCCGGTCAGGCGTGCGGCGGCTTCGCTGCGCGGGTCGGCAAAGACGGCTTTTGTCGCGCCGTCGCGTACGGTGCGGCCGTTCTCCATCACGCACAGCTGACCGCACAGGTGATAGGCCTCGTCGCGGCTGTGGGTTACCAGCACGGCTTGCCGCCCATAGGAGCGCAGCAAGTCAAGAAACTGCGGCTGCAATTGGTCGCGCAGATGGCTGTCCAGCGCGGAAAACGGCTCGTCCAGCAGCAGCAGGCGCGGTTCGTTCATCAGCATACGTGCAAGCGCCACGCGCTGCGCCTGTCCGCCGGAGAGCTGCGCCGGACGCAGCTTTTCCAGTCCTTCCAGCTGCATCATTGCAATCATTTCGCGCAGGCGGCGCTGACGTGTACCGGCATCACGCTCACAGTGCAGACCGGTTAAGATGTTGCGCTCGACCGTCAGGTGCGGAAACAGGGCGTATTGCTGGAACAGATAGCCCACGCGCCGTTGCTGTGGCTTGAGATTGATGCCGCGCGCGGAGTCGAACAACGTTTCGCCGTCCAGCACAATGCAGCCGCTGTCCGGCGTTTCTACGCCCGCGATACATTTGAGGGTCATGCTTTTGCCGCAGCCGGACGCGCCCAGCAGGCCGGTGACGGCATTCTCCGCGTCAAAGGCGGTTTCCAGCACGAAGTCACCGAGTTTTTTGCGGATATCCACATGCAGGTTCATGCGCGGTGCACCTCTTTTTGCCGACGTTCCAACAGGTTGACGGTCAGCAGCACCGCCGCGGAGATGGCAAGGTTGACCAGCACCCAGAGAAAGGCATGATAATCGTCGCCTGTGCGCCAAAGCTGGTACACTGTGGTCGAGATAGTCGCGGTTTTGCCGGGCGTGTAGCCGATCAGCATGCTGGTCGCGCCGTATTCGCCCAGTGCGCGCGCAAAGGCGAGTACCACGCCCGCGATGATGCCCTGACGGCAGGCGGGCATGCGAATACGCCAAAAAATATAGGTATTGGACAGCCCAAGTGTTTGTCCGGCCTGCGCAAGCGTCTGGTCAAAAGCCTCGAACGCGCCGCGCGCGGTGCGGTAGAGCAGAGGAAAGGCAACAACCGAAGCCGCAATCACGCCGCCGTACCACGTCATGACGAATTGAACGCCGATTTGCTCGAGCGCGATGCCGAGTGGACGGCGGGAACCGAACAGCAGCAGCAAAAAATAGCCCACGACCGTGGGCGGCAGCACAAGCGGCAGCGTGAGCACTACGTCGAGCACGCCTTTTGCAAGGCGCGGCAGGCGCACTGCATAATAGGCCGCGGCAATGCCGGTGAAAAACACGATGATGCTGCTCAGCGCCGCGATGCGCAGCGAATTAAAGAGCGGATACCAGTCCACGGGGGAAAATCACTCCTTTGGCAAACGGGGCAGGGCACGCGCCCCGCCCCGTCTGTGTTGTTTGAAATCAGGAAACCGGGGAGAATCCCACGGACGAAAATACAGCCATCGCCTCGTCGGTGGACAGGTAATCGAGAAACGCCTGCGCCGCCTCCGGGTGTGCCGAGGTTTTGAGCACAGCGGCCGGATAGATGACCTGTCCGCACATGTCGGCAGTGGCTTCATCCACAACGGTCAGTCCGTCACTGAACGCATCGGTCGCGTAGATGATGCCCGCGTCCACGCTGCCCTCGCGCACCTGCGTGGTCACTTCCTTGACGTTCGTGCCGTAGGTCAGGCAGCCCGCACTGGCAAGCGTCGCTTCGTCCAGCCCGTAGTGGGTCAGAATTTTCTGGGTGTACTGTCCGACCGGCACATCGCTGTTGCCCATTGCCAGCAGGATATCGCCCGCCTGCAAGTGTTCGGCGAGTGAATCAAAGCTGTCGATGCCCTTGGGGTTGCCCTCGGGCACGGCGAGCGTGACCTTGTTTTTCAGCAGGTCAAGGCGGCTGTCCGATTGCACGAAGTCCAGCCCCTCGGTGTTGACCGACGGGTCTGCTGCCGCGCCCAGCTGGTCCATCTGCTTCTGTGCCGCGGAAATGAACACGTCGCAGTCCGCGCCCTCCTGAATCTGGGTCTTGAGTGTGCCGGAGGAATCAAAGTTGAAGGTCAGCGTCACATCCGGCGCGACGGCCTTGTAGTCCTCCGCAATCTGTTCGAGCGTTTCGGTCAGGCTTGCCGCAGCGAACACAGTGAGTTCGGTCGGCTCGCCGCTGTCCGAGTTTGCCGAAGCGTCCGTCCCGCCGCCAGATGAGCAGGCGGTCAGGCTGACCGCCATACACGCGGCAAGCAGCCCTGCAAGTAGTTTTTTCATGGTATTTCTCCTTTGTCCCGTCTTTCAGGGACGTTATATTTTCAACCCGCCGGCTTTACGGCGCGGTCGAATCAAAGGTCAGCGGGCGCAGTCCATCCGCGCGCCGCGCAGCAGCGCGTGCGCGTGCGGAAGCTGGTCCAGAAAAACGTCCATGCACTCCATGCAGGCTTTGGGACTGCCGGGCAGGTTGATAATGAGTGTCCGGCCGCGGATGACCGAAACCGCGCGCGTCAGCATCGCGCGCGGGGTGATGCGCAGGCTGGCCGCGCGCATGGCCTCCGCGATGCCGGGCGCGAGCCGCTCGGCGGCGTCCAGCGTTGCCTCGGGCGTTAGATCGCGCGGGGAAAAGCCCGTGCCGCCTGTGGTCAGAATCAGGTCGGGCTGGCGCTGATCGGCCAGCCGGATGAGTTCTTTGGTCAGCCCTTCGCGTCCGTCGGGCAGGACAAGCTGCTCGATCACGGTATAGCCCGCCCCTTGCAGTCGCCGCGCAACAGCGGGGCCGCTTTCGTCCTGCCGCTCGCCCGCGGCGCAGCGGTCGGACAGTGTAATGACCGCCGCCTGCAAGGGCAGCGGCGTTTCGCGCGGCTGGACGGTCATTTCGTCGCCGACTGCAATGCACCCACCCTCGAGCACGCGCGCGAAAATGCCCTCGCGCGGCATGATGCAGTCGCCCATCTTGTGAAAAATCGCGCAGTGGTGGTGGCAGGCCTTGCCGATCTGCGTCACCTCGAGCAGAACATCGCCGCAGCGCAGCAGTGTGCCGACCGGCAGCGTACGGAAGTCGATGCCCTCGACCACCAGATTTTCTCCGAACGCGCCGGGTGCGACATCCGCGCCGCGCGCGTTGAATGCGGCGATTTCGTCCGCAGAAAGCAGGCTGACCTGCCGATGCCAGTCGCCCGCGTGCGCGTCGCCGTCCAGCCCGTGGTTTGCCACGAACAAAGCCGCGCCGCGGTCCTCTTTTTGTACGCCGCGCACCGCACTGGTGCACACGGCGAGTACCTTTCCCATATTATCCTCCGATTTGGTTCATGGATTTGTGTTCCGTGATGTTTTCCTGCTGCGAAAAGCAGTGCGCGGCAGGTTTTTGTAAAATCGCCGCGCGGATTGCGTCTCGCAGCGTCGTATCGTCTACTCCGTCGCGCAGCAGCGGGCGCAGTTCCACGCCCTGCTCGTAGCACAGGCAGGGTTTGAGTAACCCCGTGCTGGTCAGCCGAAGGCGGTTGCAGCGGTCGCAAAAGCCGTGGCTGACTGCGTCAATCAGGCCGAGACAACCCATGAGTTCGGGCGCGCGAAAATACCGCGCCGGACCGTTGCCGCGCGGCTCGGATATCGGCTTTAGCTGCGGCCAGCGCACGCGCAGACGGTCGAGCGCGGCGGCAGCGGTCGTTGCTTGGCCGGTTTGCACTGTGCCCAGTGGCATGCGTTCGATGAACCGCACATCCACCGGCAGCGTCTGCGCCAGCTCGGCCAGCGGGATAAGCTGGTCGGCGGTTTCGGGCAGCAGCACGGCATTAACCTTGGTAGGCAGGCGTGCGGCGCACGGACGCACAGCGTCCAGCACTTCGTCCGCGGTGTGTGTGCGGCGGGTAAGCTGCTGATATTGCGCATTGTCCAGCGTGTCCAGACTGATATTGACTCCGTCCAGCTTTGCCGCGCATAGTTCGTCCAGCAGAGGCGGCAATAGCAGGCCGTTGGTGGTCAGTGTGACCTGATGAACGCCGGGTAGCGCCTTGAGATGTCGAATAAAGTCCGTGCAGCCGCGCCGCACCAGCGGTTCGCCGCCCGTCACTTTGAAGCGGTCGATACCGAGCGAAACCGCCGCTTTTGCGACGCGCAGCAGTTCTTCATAGCGCAATAAATCATCGTGCGCGGTGGGCGGTACGCCCTCGTCCGGCATGCAGTAGCGGCAGCGCAGATTGCAGCGGTCGGTAATGGACAGGCGCAGATAGATGATTTCGCGTTCGAATGAATCCAACATCGTTATACGCCCTTGCCAAAGCCGCAGTTGGGGAAGTGGCAGACTTCGCAGTTCAGGCACAG
The DNA here is from genome assembly GCA_019115185.1 of Candidatus Agathobaculum merdipullorum. GTDB lineage: Bacteria > Bacillota > Clostridia > Oscillospirales > Butyricicoccaceae > Agathobaculum > Agathobaculum merdipullorum. The sequence continues at coordinate 45,229 of DXDZ01000048.1, read as the reverse complement.
ACCACCGTGGCCGAGACCTGCCAGCCATTCCGCCGTGACCGGCACATCGGCCAGCAGGCGCGGCAGCACCAGATCGAAGATCGTGCGCTTTGCGTACATCACGCAGCCCGGCAGGCCGCAGACCGGCCGCCCGTCCGGCAGGTAGGACGCGAGGAACATCGCACCGGGCAGCACAGGCGCGCCGTAGCTGACGATCTGTGCGCCCGCCTTGCGGATGGCAAGCGGAGTGCGGTCGTCCGGATCGACGCTCATGCCGCCGGTGCAAAAAATCATCTGCACGCCGTCGTCCGCCATTTTGGTGATCGCGGCGGTGATTTCGTCCGGGTCGTCGCCGCAAATCGCGTGCGCGGCCATGTTGCAGCCGTATTCGGCAAGTTTGCGTTCCAGAACGGGTGTGAACGAATCCTCGATCAGCCCTTTTGCCACTTCGCTGCCCGTGGTCACTACGCCAAAGGAGCGCGGACGGAAAGGGAGCAGCTGCAACAGCGGCGTATCCCCCGCCGTGCGGCGCGCCTGCTCCATCTTTTCCTTTTCGATCACGAGCGGGATGACGCGCGTGCCGCACAGCTTGTCGCCTTTTTTGACTGGAAAGCCGCTCGCGCGCGTCGCGATCATCATTTCGCCCAGCGCATTGACCGCGCGCAGACGCTCCACATCGACCAAGAGCAGACCGTCCTCGTCCGCAATCAGCTCAATTTTGCCCTCTTTGGGGGCGGTGGCGTGCATGTGCGCACCCTGACACAGCGCGCGCAGGATGCCCGCCGCATCGTTTTCGTGCAGCATGGTTTCGTTGTTTTCCCAGATGTAGATATGCTCCTTGCCGACGCTCAGCAGCACCGGAACGTCCTCCGGTTGGATAATGTGGCCTTTGCGGAACACCGCATCCTTGGTCACGCCCGGAATGATCTGGGTGATATCATGGCACAGGACCTGCCCGACCGCGTCCTGCGTGCGCATCAGTTTCATGATAAGCCTCCAACAGTAAAATGCGGATTGCAGACGCAATCCTTGCTATGGTAAAATTGTATCATATTCGAGCACGGGCAAGCAACCGCTAACCGATGATACGGGGCGGGCAATGTTGCCAAAGTTTTTCGTTATATTTATAAAAGTTCAACGAAAATATGCAAAAATATAGAATTTCTGTCGGATAATTGTTTGTTTATGCGAAAAATAATATGAGCATATAAAGGAGGGACGCGGATGGAACAGCCGCTGAAGGTGCGCGCGAGCCTGCGCATCGTGCGCGAGGACAAACTGTTTGGTCCGGGGGTGGCGCAGCTGCTGGAAGGGGTCGAAGAACTCGGCTCGCTGCGGCGCAGCGCGGCACGCATGGAGATGAGCTACAACAAGGCGTGGAGCGTGGTGCATGGCTGCGAGGAGGCGCTGGGCTTTGCGCTGCTCGAGCGGCACATCGGCGGCGCGGGCGGCGGCGGAGCGGTGCTGACCGAACGGGGAAAGGCGCTGCTTGCGCGATACCAAGCATTTTCGCAGCAAGCCCACGAAGTGCTCGACGAAATGGCAGAAGAATATTTTTCAGATCTTTTGCAGAAAGGGTGACAAAGATGCAGGAACAACCTTGGATATTGGTGCGCGGCGCAGGTGACCTTGCCACCGGTGTGATCGTGCGGCTGCACCGCTGCGGATTTCGCGTGGCGGTGACCGAATGCACCAATCCATCTGCCATCCGGCGGCGCGCGGCGCTGTGCGAAGCAGTTTGGCAGGGACAGGCGACGGTCGAGGGCGTGACCTGCCGCCGGGTGACGGATGTAGACGAAGCCACGCGCGTATCGCAGGCGGGCGAGGTACCGCTGCTGGTAGACGAGCGGGCGGCGTGCGTATCCGCGCTGCGTCCGGCGGCGGTCGTGGACGCAATTCTTGCCAAGCGCAATCTGGGGACAAACCGCGCTATGGCGCCCATCACGGTCGGTCTGGGGCCGGGCTTTATGGCGGGCGAGGACGTGGACGCGGTGGTGGAAACCATGCGTGGGCACCATCTGGGGCGCGTGATTTTGCAGGGCGCGGCGATTCCCAACACAGGTGTGCCGGGCGTCATCGCGGGCTATGCCGCCGAGCGGGTCATCCACGCGCCTGCGTCCGGCGAAATGGTGTTTGTGCAGGATGAAAACGGGAAGACTGTGGACATCGGCGCACTGGTCCACAAGGAACAGGAGATCGCGCGCGTCGGCGGTGTGCCGGTGCTGGCGACGATTGACGGTGTGTTGCGCGGCCTGATCCGCGCGGGCTATCCGGTGACCGAAGGACTGAAAATTGCGGATATCGACCCGCGTCCCGAGCAGGTGGCCTATTGCGATACGGTGTCCGACAAGGCGCGCGCCATCGGCGGCGGCGTGGTCGAGGCGCTGCTGCGACTCGCACGGGAAAAGGATATCCAGCTGCTGTAAACAACAAAAGAACGGGCAAATCGCCCGTTCTTTTTTGCTATTCTGAGAAGATCCAGCGGTACAGCAAGGCCGGATCGACATGCAGACTGCCGATGCGGCAGTCCAGCCCATCGGCGCGAAGCGCCTGTGCGGCTGGCTCAGCCAGCGCCGCAAGCGCAGGCGTGTCCGCCTGATTGAGCAGCACGCGCAACCGTTCCGGCGGCAGGCCGCAAGCCGCGGCGGTTTCCCGCACGCAGTACAGCAGCTCCGGGATGCCGACAAGCTGTTCCGGGTTCGCGGCCCAGTTCGGACACAGCGCATAGCGGTGCACGGTATCTTGCACCGGTTGGCAGAGTGCGGACAACCCCGCCACAATCAGGCACAGGTCGGTCTGCGGCGGCAGCACCGGCTCGTCTGCGCGGTGCAATTTGAGCGGCAGACGGTGTGCGCCGTCTGCTTCACACAACACCACATCAGTTGCCGATGTCGCCTGCACGAGCAGGTCGGGGGAGAGCGTGCACAGCTTACCGCCCTCCGCCTGTCGGCCCGCACAGACCGCACCTGGCAACTGGAGCTGCGCAAGCAGCGCATCCGGCGCGGGGTCGGTCAGCACGGTGCGGCAATCCGGCGGCGGGACGGGAAACATATGAGTCGTGGTGGTCACCAGCACGCGGCGGGATGCCAGCACGCGGGCGAGCGTACGCAGCGCGGTCGTTTTGCCGCCCGCGCCGACGATGGAAACAAATTTCGGCTGCATTCCTCAGTCCTCATTCTGCCACAGCAAACGATAGCTGCCATCCTCGACGGCATAGAGCGCTTCTGCGTCCGCGTCGAGCAGGTCGCGGCAGTCGGTTTCAGCCGAAAAGCGCACGCAGGTGCCGCACGACGAGCTGAGCGCGCGCGGTACGGGCTGCATTTTGGCCTTGTTTCCCGCGTTTTGCAGCGCCTGAAAGCTCAGCATCGCGCTTAGATGCGTGTGGAAGGTTGCAACAAACTCGCTCATGCCTTTTTGGTCAGCGTCAGGGCGAATTCCTCGTCGCCGGTTTCGCGGGACGCGGCCTCATAGCCGTTGTTGTTTGCAAAACGGGTGATGTTTTCCACCGCGCACGGGTCGTCCACCAGCACCTCGAGCTTGTCGGGGGCGTTCTTCTTGACTTCCTTCTGCACCATCACCACGGGCATGGGGCAGGAAAAACCTCTTGCGTCGATCATTTTGTTTTCTCCTCTCGGTGTAAATTAGCAAAAGAAATCACGGCAAGCAGGATCAGGCCGATCACGATGCCGATGCGGCCGGTCTGCGCTACGCCGCCCGCGGTGAACACACCGTCGGTCATCGCGTCCGCATTGCCCGCCATGCCGAAGTTGTGCGCGAGCGCCGCGCCGACCAGCATGCCGAACACGGTCACCGCGCTGTCGCCGCTGCCCTCACCGGCCAGAATGAGCTGGCGCAGCGGACAGCCGCCCAGCAGCACCGAGCCCCAGCCCGCCATCGCCATGCCGAGGAAGCTCCACACATAGTCGTGGTGCGCGACCGGCTGCACGGCGAGGGTGGGGTGGAAGTTGCCCAGCACAAGATTTCCGACCAGAACGGTCACGAAAATAGCGATAAACCCGGTCAGTAGGTGAAAATCGCGGAACAGGAACACATCACGCAGGCCGCCCGCCATGCACAGGCGGCTCTTCTGCGCCAGCGCGCCGACAATTAAACCGCCCACAAGCGCGATTAGCCACGGGGCGTGGCTTGCACCCGGTCCAGCCTGCGAAAAACGGATGAAGGACGGTGCGAGCAGCAGCAGCGCCAGCACGGCAATCATAAAGCCGGGCAGCACAAAGCCGTCCGCTTTCTGTACCTTGCGTGCGCGGCCAAGCGAAAACCCCTTTTTCAGGCACAGCACGCCCGCGCCGATGCCTGCAGCAAAGCCGACAAGGCCCGCAATCGCGGTCACATCGCCGCCGCCCAGACGCAGCACCATGCGCAGCGGGCAGCCGAGGAAGGCCAGCGCGCCGACCATGACGATCATGCCCAGCACAAAGCGCAGGGCGGGTGCGGAACCGGCGTGCGCACGGAATTCCTTGCCCGCGAGCGCCGCAACCGTCGCGCCGAGGATAAGGCCGACGATCTCAGGGCGAAGATACTGCACCTTTTCCGCGCTGTGCAGTCCCAATCCTCCCGCGATGTCGCGGAGGAAGCAGGCGATACAGAAACCCATGTTGGCGGGGTTGCCCGCCGCAGTGAGCGCCAGCGCCGCAAGGCCGACGATCACACCGGTGACAATCACCAGATACTTGTTTTTGTTCATGTGAATCTCCTTTGGTTTGTGAAATGTATGTTGCAACAAGGCCGGTTTTACATTCGTCCGGTCCTGTGTTACACTGATTTAAAACTATGCGGACGGGGCTGTCCGCAGACGTCGGGAGGAAAATGCCATGCATTCGGTTTATCTGGACAACGCCGCGACCTCTTTCCCCAAGCCGCCCGTGGTGGGGGCGCGCATGCGCGAATATGTGGACCAGATCGGGGCAAGTGTCAACCGCGGCTCATACGAGGCCGCGCAGCAGGCCGAATTGGTCACGCTGCGCCTGCGGCAGAGATTATGCGAGCTGTTTTCCTTTTCCTCTGTGCCGCATGTGATCCTCACGCCGGGCAACACATGGGGGCTGAACCTGCTTTTGTTCGGCGCGCTGCGGCCCGGTGACCATTGTTTGGTGTCCGCGATGGAACACAACGCGGTTATGCGGCCGCTCGGGCAGCTTGTCCGCCGCGGCGTGACGTTCGACCGCATTCCATGCGACCGGGAAGGTCGCTTGCAGGTGGGTCAAATCGAGTCGCTGCTGCGGGAAAACACCCGTCTGGTGCTGCTCGCGCATGCGTCCAATGTGTCCGGCACGGTGCAGGACGCGCAGGCGGTGGGGGAGATTTGTCGCGCGCGCGGCATTCCCTTTGCGTTCGACGCCGCGCAGACCGCAGGGCATGTGCCGATTGACTTTGCTTCGCTCGGACTGAGCGCGCTGTCCGTGCCCGGTCATAAGGGGCTGCTCGGCCCGCAGGGCATCGGCGCGCTGCTGCTGCGGTCGGACTTCGCAGAAACGCTGGAGCCGCTGGTCAGCGGCGGCACAGGCAGCGTATCGGACTCCGAGGAAGTCCCGGCGTATTTTCCAGATCGGCTCGAGCCGGGCACACCCAACCTGCCCGGTATTTTCGGCTGGGAGGCCGCGCTGGACTATTTGCAGCAGGTGACTGTTGCCGCTGTGCAAGCGCACGACCGCGCGCTGTCCCAGCGCTTTCTGGACGGGCTGCGCACCATTTCGGGTGTGGAACTCGTCGGCCCGGACACGGTCGAGGGTCGCGTCGGGGTGTTCAGTCTGGATTTCCCGGGAAAGGACAATGCGGAGGTTGCGGTGGCGCTTGAGGAGCGCTTCGGTATCCTGACGCGCTGCGGCCTGCACTGTGCGCCCAGCGCGCACCGCACGCTCGGCACCTTTCCGCGCGGTACGGTGCGCCTGTCCTTCAGTTGGTTTACCACCGAAAGTGAGGTTGACCGCGCGCTCGAAGCAATTGCCGCCGTCAGCGCAGAATGACGCGGGCGTTTCCTGCAAATGCCGAAACCGTTCCGATGCGCTGCGCATCCGGGACGGTTTTTTGCAGCTCGGCTGCCAGCGCGTCCGCGTCCGCGGCATCGACCGCGATCAGCAGCCCACCCGAGGTCTGCGGGTCGTATAGTGCATCCTGCACTTCGAGCGGCACGCCGTCCACCGCGACGAACGCTTCCGCATATTTGCGGTTGCGGTACATGCCCTCGGGTAGAATCCCCATGCGGGCAAATTCCAGTGCTTCGGGCGGAATGGGCAGCGCGGAAGCGTCCAGCTCGATCTGTACGCCGCTGCCCTGCGCCATTTCGAGCGCGTGGCCGAGCAGACCGAAGCCGGTCACGTCCGTGCAGGCGTGTACGCGGAACTGCACCATCGCGTCGCGCGCAGCGTTATTGAGCGTGGTCATGCGCGCAAAAACGGCTTCCAGCACATCAGGCGGGCATAGATCGGCCTTAGCGGCGGTAGTCAGGATGCCGGCACCGAGCGGTTTGGTCAGAAACAGCACGTCGCCCGGCTGCGCGCCCGCGTTGGTCAGCACTTTGTCGGGATGCACAAAGCCGGTCACGCATAAGCCGTATTTGGGTTCTTCGTCCAGAATGCTGTGGCCGCCCGCGATGACCGCTCCAGCCTCATAGACCTTGTTATACCCGCCGCGCAGCAGATCGTGCACCGCGCCGTCCGGCATGGATTTCGGGATGCACAGCAAATTGAGCGCGATACGCGGCTCGCCACCCATCGCGTATACATCGGACAGGGCGTTTGTCGCCGCGATCTGCCCGAACAGATACGGATCGTCTGCGATTGGCGGGAAAAAGTCCACAGTCTGCACGAGCGCAAGGTCATCCGATACACGGTAAACCGCGGCGTCGTCGCTTTTGTCAAAGCCGACCAGCAGATTGGCGTCGGTGTGCACTTCCAGACCGTCCAGCAGGCGGGCGAGCGTGCCCGCGCCGACTTTCGCGCCGCAGCCCGCGCAGCTGGCGAGCTTGGTGAGTTTGATTTCCTGTTCCATAAGCCGCTCCTTAGATGAAAATATGGAGGAAACGGGCAAAGAACCGTTATCCTTATAAAAAGATAACATGTGCAAGGACAAAGGTCAAGCGGCTGCGCGCTCGCCTTTGCATACCGGGTGAAACTATGCTATAATGCAGTAAATATGATAAAAAATACAGGGAGGGGAAGGCCGGTGCTTTCCAATAAAAGCAAAGCGATCGGGTTTATTCTGTTGTCCGCGTTCGGCTTTGCGCTGATGAGTACGTTTGTGCGGCTGGCGGGCGATCTGCCGTCCATGCAGAAGTCGTTTTTTCGCAATTTAGTTGCAATGTTTGTGGCGGCGATCGCGCTGCGGCGCGAGGGGATCAGCTGGAAATGGGAAAAGGGCAACCTGCCCATGCTGCTGCTGCGTGCGACCTGCGGCACACTGGGCATTTTGTGCAACTATTATGCGATCGACCATCTGGTGCTGGCGGATGCGAATATCTTAAATAAGATGTCGCCGTTTTTTGCGATTCTGTTTTCGCTTTTCATGCTCAAAGAACGCGCCAACGTCTGGCAGTATCTGGCGGTGCTGGCGGCGTTCGGCGGCAGCATGCTGATTATCAAGCCGGGCTTTTCGGCGGACATGTTTCCGGCGCTGATCGGTCTGCTCGGCGGTATTTTTGCGGGCGCAGCATATACGGCTGTGCGCGCATTATCCAAAAAGGGCGAGAAAAGCGCGCGCATCGTGTTTTTCTTCTCGGCATTTTCCACGCTGGTTTGCCTGCCTTATCTGATTGTGGATTTCCATCCCATGCAGTGGTGGCAGCTGGCGAGCCTGCTGGGTGCTGGCGCGGCGGCGACGCTTGGGCAGTTCGGCGTGACGCTGGCCTATGCGCACGCACCGGCCAAGGAGATCTCGGTGTTTGACTATACGCAGGTGCTGTTTTCTGCGCTGCTCGGCTTTTTCTTGTTCGACCAGATCCCGGACGGGCTGAGTGTACTGGGGTATTTGGTGATCTGCGGCGTATCCGTGCTGATGTTCTTCTATAACCGCACGCTGGAAAGCCGGGAGCAGGCCAGTGGACGGCGTTGAGCTGCGCCGCTCCCGCCGCCGCACACTGGGGCTGGAGGTCACGCGCGAGGGGCATGTGATCGTGCGCGCACCGCTGCGCGCGTCGGCAGATACGATCGAGCGGTTTGTCCGCGATCATGCGGACTGGATTGTCCGCGCGCAGGCACGGCAGAAGGCGCGCCTTGAAGCGCATCCCGAACCGGACGAAGCGAGACAGGAAGAGCTGATGCGCCGCGCGCGGGAGGAGCTGCCGCCCAAAGTGGCATACTACGCGCAGCGGATGGGTCTCAAGCCGGCCGGTATGCGCATCACATCGGCGCGCACACGGTTCGGTTCATGCAGTGCGCAGAATCGACTGTGCTTTTCGTGGCGGCTGATGGAGTATCCGGATGCTGCGGTCGATTATGTCGTTGTGCATGAGCTGGCACATATTGTGCACAAAAACCACGGCCCGCGGTTCTGGGCGCTGGTGGAACAGTATATGCCGGATTATCGCGCCCGCCGTGCGCTGCTGCGGGAGTAAGGGCCGAAGGAGGAAGGAAAAATGACGATTGCGGAGATTGCGCGCCGCGCAGGCGTGTCCAAAGCGGCGGTTTCGCGCTATCTGAACAACGGTTATGTCAGCTCGGAAAAGCGGGAAGCCATTCGCCGCGTGATCGAGGAAACCGGCTATGTGCCGTCTCAGCAGGCGCAGACGCTGCGCACGGGTAAAAGCCGCATGATCGGCGTGATCGTGCCGCGCATTGATTCCGAGTCGATCAGCCGCGTGGTGGCGGGCATTTCGCGCGTGCTGGAGGAGCAGGGCTATCGGCTTTTGCTGGCCAACACGGATAATCGCATTGAAAAAGAGCTGGAATATCTGGAAGTGTTCCGCAGCGGCAATGTGGATGGCGTGATTCTGGTGGCCACCATGCTTTCCGCCGCACATCGCAAGGCGCTCACAGCGCTGGGCGTACCGGCGGTATTGGTCGGACAGCAGATGGATGGGATGTCGTGCGTGTTTCACGATGACCGGGGCGCGGCGCGCGCAGTGACCGAGCTGCTGCTGCAAAACGGCCGCCGCCGGGTGGGGTACATCGGCGTAACGCCGCGCGACAAAGCCGCAGGCGCGGCGCGTCGGGCAGGCTATCAGGATGCCCTGCATGCGGCCGGGGAGGAGCCACGGCCCGAGTGGATGGAGCAGAGCGATTTTTCCATTGATGGCGGCTATGCGGCGGCAGGACGGCTGCTGGCCCGCGTGCCGGATATTGAAGGAATTTTCTGTGCAACCGATTCCATAGCGATCGGCGCAAAGAAGCGTTTGGAGGAACAAGGTAAACACATTCCGGACGATGTGGCACTGGCAGGCATCGGTCATTCCCGTATGAGCGAGCTAGTGCGGCCGCGGCTGGCGACTGCGCACTATTATTACCAGACCAGCGGTGAGGAAGCGGCGCATGACCTTCTTGAGATCATTGGGCAGGGCGTAGACCGGAAAAAACAGCTGATGCTTGGGTATGAAGTGTATCCGGGCGAATCGGTATAACCCTAAAAAGCAAGAACGCAGCCTGTGTTACACAAAACACAGGCTGCTTTTTTGTCTATATTACATAAGGGCTGCTGCACAGTGTTCAAAAACAGCCCAAAAGGTTTGGGCAGAATTGCACATTTACAAAAACAGGGATGCAGCGGTATAATGATTGCAGAAAAGGTGAAATCGATTTCATAAATAAGTGGAAAGGGTGGAATAAAGGTGGATTATGGAAAAGCGGCTTCCGAGGTGCTCAGATGCATCGGCGGAAAGGACAATGTGATCTCGGCGGCACATTGCGCAACGCGTCTGCGGCTGGTGATCGAAGACAACACAAAGGTGAATAAGGACGCGCTGGAGAATGCAACGGGCGTGCAGGGCGTATTTGAGGCGCAGGGGCAGCTTCAAATCATCTACGGCACCGGCACGGTCAACAAGGTGTACAATCAGTTCATCACGCAGTCGGGCGTGGCGGCGGTCAGCAAGGATGAGGCCAAGGCGCAGGCGGCGCAGAAGGGCAACTGGTTCCAGCGCGCGATCAAGACGTTGGGTGATATCTTCGTGCCGATCATTCCGGCAATCGTGGCTTCGGGCTTCCTCATGGGCATCATGGAGTCACTCAAGTTCATGATTAACAACGGCTTTATCACGCTCGACAGCACCAGCTCGCTGTTCGTGTTTGCCGATCTGTTTTCCAATGTGGCTTATACCTTCCTGCCGATCCTGATCGCGTTCTCGGCGGCCAAAGTGTTCGGCGGCAACCCGTTCCTCGGTGCGGTTATCGGCATGATTATGCTGCACCCCAACCTGCAAAACGCATGGACGGTGGCAACCGAGGGCGTACATACCTATCAGGAAGTGTTTTTCGGCCTGTATAGCGTGCCGCTGGTCGGTTATCAGGGCCACGTTATCCCGGTCATCATCGCGGTATGGCTGATGTGCTTCATCGAAAAGAAGCTGCACAAAGTGGTGCCGCCGATGTTCGATCTGTTCGTCACGCCGCTCGTTTCCGTGTTCGTGACCGGTTATCTGACGCTCGCGGCCATCGGCCCGGTGTTCACCACGGTCGAGAATTTCGTCATCAACGGTGTGCAGTGGCTGATTGCCATTCCGTTCGGCATCGGTTCGTTCATCATGGGCGGCCTGTATGCGACGACCGTTGTTTCCGGCATCCATCATATGTACACGATCATTGACCTCGGTCAGCTCAGCGCCTATGGTGTGACCTATTGGCTGCCGCTGGCCAGTGCGGCAAATGTTGCGCAGGGCGGCGCAGCGCTCGCAGTTGCGATCAAGACCAAAAACAAAAAGCTCAAGTCCATGGCGCTGCCCGCTTCGCTTTCCGCGTTCATGGGCATCACCGAGCCTGCTATCTTCGGTGTCAACCTGCGTTTTGTCCGGCCGTTTATTGCCGCGTCCATCGGCGCTGCGTGCGGCGCACTGTATGCGTCGGTCGTTGGTCTGGGCGCGACCGGTACGGGCGTGACCGGCATCTTCGGTATTCTGCTGCACCTGCATCACCCGATTCAGTATCTGCTCACAATCGGCATTGCAACCGGCGTTGCGTTTGTAATTTCTTGGATCATCGGCATCCCGGAAGAGAACAACGACGTGAAACCCGCACCTGAGCCGTCGGCAAAGCCCGCCGTTGCGGCGCCGCAGGGGGATGTCGTGCTGGTGTCTCCGCTGACCGGCGAAGCAGTATCCATCGAGGAGACCAACGATCCCGCGTTTGTATCCGGCGCGCTGGGCAAGGGCGTGGCGGTAAAGCCCACGGAAAACCGCATCATCGCACCGTGTGACGCGACCGTGTCAGCGGTCATGGGTCACGCAGTTGGTCTGGAATGCGATAATGGCGTAGAACTGCTCATCCATGTGGGCGTGGACACGGTCAATCTGGAAGGCAAGTATTTCACCGGTCATGTGCAGGAAGGTCAGCATGTCAAGGCGGGCGATCTGCTGCTGGAGTTTGACAGCGCGGCAATCCAGAAGGCCGGTTATCCGATCATCACCCCGGTAATTGTAACAAATACAGATAAATATGCGTCGGTAGAGCCGAAGTACGGCGCGGTACAGGCCGGGAAGGACACGGTTCTGACGCTGAAATAATAGGAGAGAATCGCCATGAGCAATGCATTACAACGGGATCTTGTGCGGCTGGTCAGCCGTATCGAGCGGGAGGATGGGCCGCGTGCGGCGGCCGATCCCTTCCGCCAGCGTTTTCATCTGATGCCGCCGGTCGGCTGGATGAATGACCCCAACGGCCTGTGCCGCTGCGGCGAATGGTATCATGTGTTTTATCAGTATGGCCCGTTTGATCCTACGGGCGGCGTCAAGATGTGGGGACACTATCGCAGCCGCGACCTGCTGCACTGGGAGCAGCTGCCACCTATGCTGTACCCCGACCAGCCATGGGACATCCACGGGGTATATTCCGGCTCGGCCTTGGTTGAGGATGGGACGATGTACCTGTACTACACGGGCAATGTCAAGTTTTCGGGCGATTATGATTATATTACGGCAGGGCGCGGTCACAACACCGCGCTCGCCGTCTCGCGTGACGGCGTGACGGTCGAAAGCAACGAGCTTTTGCTGGAAAACAAGGATTATCCGTCCGATCTGACCTGCCATGTGCGCGACCCCAAGGTCTGGGCGCAGGACGGCAAATATTATATGGTGCTCGGTGCGCGCACCAAGGAGGACCGCGGTGAGCTGCTGGTCTATAAGTCGGAAGATAAGCGCCGCTGGCAGCACTGTAACACGCTGACTACGCAGGAAAAATTCGGCTATATGTGGGAGTGCCCCGATCTGTTCTGTCTGGATGGACAGTGGTTTTTGCAGTGCTCGCCGCAGGGCGTAAAGCAGCAGGGAAATCACTTCCAGAATGTATATACCTGCGGATATTTTCCGCTCGATGGCGATTTCCGCGGCGAATATACGCTGGGAGACTTTCAGGAGATGGATTGCGGCTTTGATTTTTATGCGCCGCAGACCTTTGTAGACGGGGAGCGACGGATACTCATCGGCTGGATGGGCATGCCGGACGCGCCGTACACCAACCCGACGGCAGAACAGGGCTGGCAGCATTGCCTGACGGTTCCGTGTCTGCTGCGGCGCGATGGCAAGCGGCTGCTGCGCACGCCCGTGCCGGAGATCGACGCGCTGCGCGGCAAGCACGTTGCGCCCGAGGAAGCAAGCGTATTCGATATGGAGTGCCGCACGCAGCCGCAGGGCAGACTTGTCATTCGCGGCAGTGCTGTGATAGAATGGGAAGAAGGTTTGCTTCGCCTGAAGATTGACGGCGGCGGTGCAGGCCGCACGGTCCGCTGCGCGGAGGTTGGCGAAGTGCAGACGCTGCGCGTGTTGGCGGACGTATCCTCGCTGGAGATTTTCGTCAACGGCGGGGAGCAGGTGCTGTCTACCCGGTATTATCCGGCGCCGTATATGCACGGCGTGACTGTGTTCGGCGCGGAAACTGAAATCTGGGAGATGGGCACGCTGCAAATTACAGAGCAACAGGATGTGAAGTAAGTTATGTCGAAAATCAAGCTGCTTGCACTTGATCTGGACGGAACGCTGCTTGATACCAGCAGCCGTGTACCGAAAGAAAATGCACAGGCAGTGCGTCTGGCGCAGCAGGCGGGGGTACAGGTTGTGCTGTGTACCGGGCGCAATCTGACGGAGACGCGCGCGTTTAACGCGCAGCTCGACGCTCCGGCGGACTGGGCGGTTATCACTAACGGCGCGGCGGTGGTGCGTTTTTCGGACAAGAAGCAGATCGCGTTTGATGGACTGGATCGAGAAATGTGCGATACAGTGCGCGCTATATGTGCAAAATTTGGACTCGATTGGTGCCTGTATACGGCGGACAAATTGTATTATGGGCGGGATTTTCTCGGTTTTCTGCAGGAACTTCGCCGGCGTGGGCATGTCACCCTGGATGAGACAGCCGAGGGATATGAATTCATCTCAGATGCTGCGGGATGGGACAATGTGCTCGCGCATGAGGATGGGCGCTTGGTGAAAGCAATCCTGCACCATCTTGATCCCAAAGCAATCGAAGAAATCACACAGTCGCTGGAGGAAACCGGCCTGTTTGAATTGACGCCGTCGATCATGTATGGGGGCGAGCTGAAAAATGTGGAGATCAATCGAAAGGGCGTACATAAAGGACGCGCACTCCAGCAGCTCGCAGAGCATCTTGGTTTGGGCATGGATGAAGTGATGGCGATTGGCGACAGCGATAATGATCTGACCATGCTGCAAATGGCAGGGCTTGGCGTTGCCATGGCAAACGCTGCACCGAATGTTCGTGACATAGCGGACGCGGTGACGCTGGATAATGCGTCGAACGGCGTGGCGGCAGCGGTGAAACAGTATATTTTGGAGGAATAGGCATGAAAAAAGTGGTGGCGATCGGGGAATTGCTGATCGACTTTGTCCCGCAGCAGAAAGGCTGTGCGCTGGACGAGGTGACGCATTTTGAGCGTGTCGCGGGCGGTGCGCCGGCCAATGTGGCGGCAGCGGTGGCGCGGCTGGGCGGTAATGCGTCCATGATTTCGCAGGTGGGCGAGGATGCGTTCGGCACGCATATTCTCAAAGTGCTCCAGGGCAACGGTGTGGATGTTTCTGCGGTATTCCGCACAAAACGCGCTAACACCGGACTGGCCTTTGTCTCGCTCGACGCGACGGGCAACCGTGAGTTTTCCTTCTTTCGCAACCCATCGGCCGACCTGTTCCTCGACGAGGCGCAGATTTCGCCCGAAATGTTTGCCGATTGCGCGGCGCTGCACTTCTGCTCGGTCGATCTGGTGGATTGGCCGGTGCGGGGGGCGCACCGCCGCGCGATCGAACTGGCGCGCGAGGCGGGCGCGCTGATCTCGTTCGACCCGAACGTCCGTCTGCCGCTGTGGGATGACCCGGCGGACTGTCAGGCGGCGATCCGCGCGTTTTTGCCGTCGGCGGATCTGGTCAAGCTGTCGGATGACGAGGTTGAGTTTGTCACCGGCTGCAAGGATGAGCGCGCGGCAGCGAAGCAGCTGTTTGAAGGCGGCTGCAAGCTGCTTCTGGTCACGCGCGGCGCAAACGGTTCGGCGGTTTATACGCCGCAGACCGAAGCCTTTGCCGATACGCTGTCCGTCCCGGTGACCGATACGACCGGCGCGGGCGACTCGTTCATCGGCTCGTTCCTCTATCAGCTGACGCGAGACGGCGTGGGCGTGAACGACCTGTCCACGCTGCCGCAGGCGCAGCTCGAAACGTATCTGCGCTTTTCCGCGCAGTATGCATCGCTGACTGTGCAGCACAAGGGCGCGGTGATGGCGACGCTGGACGAGCTGAAACAGGCGTATCCGAACTGAACGGCATAAAAAGCAGCAAAAAACGGCCTGCACCACTGTGGTGCGGGCCGTTTTGCGGTCAGTCGGTAAAATAGGGGGCAAGCGTAGGCACAGCGGCGATGCGTGCGGCCTCGTCCGGAAAGTCGCGCCGCAGTCGCGCGGCGCAGCGGCGGCAAAAATCCTCGTAAAGCGCGGGTTCATCCCGCATCTGCTGTTTGAAGCCCCAGATATGTGTGAAAAACCCCTGCTGCGCGCCGGTGAACAGCGCTTCCAGATCGGACAGCGCGGCGGCGCGGATATGCTTGCGCGCAGCGCACATGGCGAGCAGGCGCTGCTCGGCAAAGACCATGTAGGTCAGCACATCGTCGGCATGGGGCGAACAGCGGATGAAGCGAATGGCGGTATCGGTGTAATATCGACGGAACGCATCGTCCGCCAGATAGCACAGCGCGGTGTTGAACGGCTGCACTGTCCAGTCAAATGCCGAAAAGTCAAAGCCATGTGTCTGGGTGAACGTGCGCGCGTCCGGATAGATGTCCGGCATGATGTCCTCCCGGTGGATGGCGGCGGCGTCCAATCCTTTCAGCAGCGGCGCGAGCGGCTTCCAGCAGATGAAGTCCGTGTCGATCATCACGCAGGGGGACGGCATCGCGGAGAGTGCATACAGCTTGCCCGCCGCCCAGAACGCCATGGGGTTTACATCCTCGGGTACGGCGTCAAGCAGCGGATGCACGCCTTCGTCCCATAAAAAAGAAAGGCCGAGCGCGTCATAATACCGCTGGGCCTTGGTATCACAAATCATGCGGATGGGGCCGTTTTCCCGCCGCCACGCAAGCGCGGACAGCGCGGTGGTCAACAGCTCGAACGGTTCGACCGTGTAAGGGCGGTCGGGCGACCGCGCGAAAAACGGGCGCGTCCAGGTGGAGTGAAACGCACGCAGCATCAAATCAGCTCCAATCCGTAGCCGCCGACCAGATAGGTGCACGAGCCGAACACATACGAGCCGGAACCCGAGGAAAGATAGCTGGTGCGGTACGAGGTAGTGTACGAAGTCACATACGAGCCCGAACCCAAACCAGAGCCGGTGTGCAGAAAGACGGTGCGGATGACCGTCACCACATGCGTGCCGTTTTCCAGAATTTCGACCGGAGGGAGCGCACCGCCCATGATGGGAACGGGAGGTCTGCCGTCCTCGGCTGGATACCAGCCGTTCGGAAACGGATCGACCGCAAACACGCCGGTGGGTGCGGCTTCCTCGGTAACGACCGTTTGCTCTGCGGGCTTTTCATTCGCAGGCGGTTGGCTGTGGCGCTCGAAGCTGTCCTCATCCATGGCGACGCCGTCAAGCGCGCGATAATGCTCCGGGTCCATCGCCAGAATGCCTTCCGGCGCGGGAATGGGCGCGGCAGGTGTCGGTTCTTCCGGCGCGGGCGGGTCTTGTTCCGGGGGTGCGCAGTGCTTGGCGTAGCTGTCCAAATCAAAAACCACGCCGTCGATCTCCCGGTATTTGCTTGGATCCATCGCCAGAATACCGTTGGATTTTGACATGGCCACGCCCCCTTTACATTTGTCCTATATTCAAATTATACTGTACTGCGGGATAAACCGCAATGAGAAAATCGCGTCGTGAAAAAGTTTTTTCTGCTTTACAGAGGCGTATGCACCGATTATAATGGAAAGCACGGAAAAGGGGAGAAGAACATGGATTTTTTGTCGCTGGAACGGTCGGTTTGGCAGGCTTTGCGTGAGGAAAAACGCCCGATCGTTTTGTATGGCATGGGCGACGGCGCGGATAAAATTTTATCGCAGTTTGACGCATGCGGCATTCGTGCATCGGGCGTGTTTGCCAGCGATGAGTTTGTGCGCGGGCATAGCTTTCACGGCTTTCGGGTGCAAAAACTGTCCGAGGTGGTGGAGCAGTTCGGCGAGGATATTGTGATTGCGATTGCGTTTGCCAGCCAGCGGCCCGAGGTGCTGGAAAAGATGTACGCGCTCGATGCGCGGTTTGATGTGGTCGCGCCCGATGTGCCGGTCGTGCCGGGAGCGGTGTTCGACGAGGAATTTGTGCAGGCGCATCAGGAAGAGATGCAGCAGGCGTTTGATTTGCTCGAGGATGAGCAGTCGCGGCAGGTGTTTCTCGATACCGTGCGGTTTAAGCTGTCCGGCCGGCTGCGTTATCTGCGCGCCAGCGAGACCGACAAGGACGAGGCGTTTCATACCATCCTGCGGCCCACGCATGAGGAAATTTTTGCCGATCTGGGCGCGTATACGGGCGACACCATCCGGGAATTGCTGCACTATACCGACGGTGCGTTTGCGTCCATCACGGCGCTCGAGCCCGACCGGCGCAGCTTTCGCAAGCTAACAGTTTATGCCGAAGGGTTGTCCGGCAGCGTTCGGTGCGAGCAGGCGGGCGCGTGGTCGAGTGATACGGTGCTTTGCTTTTCCGATCAGGCGGGACGGCAGTCGCGCGTGGCAAAGCAGGGCAAGGAAACCCAAATGCGCGCGCTGGACAGCGTGCTGGACGGCGCATCCTGCACCTATCTGAAAATGGATGTGGAGGGCGCGGAGCGCGAGGCGATCGCGGGCGCGGCGCAGACCATACGTCAGCACCGGCCCAAACTCAATATAGCTGCCTATCACAAAAACGAGGACTTTTTCCAGCTGCCGCTGCTTGTCCACACGCTCTGCCCGGACTACCGGCTGTACCTGCGGCACCATCCGTATGTGCCCGCGTGGGACACCAATTTATACGCAGTCTGCCCATAAAAAATACTGGAAATCACAGGGGACAAGCGGTATAATGAAAATACAGTAATCTGTAAAGGAGAGGTTTGCAATGGGATGTTTTTACTGTGACAAACACCATGAGGGCCGCGAGGCGATCATGTTCAAGGTTGGCGATATGAAGGCAGGTACGCTCTATCTGTTCAAGGATCAGGCGCACAAGGGCCGCTGCGTGTTGGCGCTGGGCACCCATAAGAAGGAGCTGTGCGAGTGCGACGAGCAGGAGCGCAACGACTTTATGGCCGATCTGGCGGCGGCGTCCGGTGCGATCAAGAAGCTGTGGGGCTGCACCAAGCTCAACCTCGGCTCGTTCGGTGACACCAACCCGCATCTGCATTTCCATATCGTTCCGAAGTACGAGAGCGGCTTTGAATTCGGCGGCAGCTTTGCCATCACCAATCCCGAGCCGGTATATCTCAAGGACGAGGAATATCAGGAAATGATTGCGGCGCTCAAGCAGGAGCTGGGCATCTGATTTTCTGTGCAATCTGTAAAAAAGGCGAACCCTGTGAGGGGTTCGCCTTTTGTTTCGTCTGCATTTATTCGTTTTCCGCCAACCGGTAGCCAACGCCCACTTCGGTGAACAAATATTCTGGCTCGGCGGGATTTTTTTCGATTTTGCGCCGGATGTTGGCCATATTGACGCGAAGGATTTGGTTGTCTCCTCCCGCGCGCGGCCCCCACAGCTCCTTGATGATATAGTCATATGTCAGCACCTTGCCCGCGTATTTGCCGAGCAGCGCGACAATGCGGAATTCGCTGAGCGTCAGATGGACGTTTTCTCCGCGCACCAGCACCTGATGTTTGTTGTAGTCGATGGTCAATTCGCCGACCGTATAAGTACCGCGCTGGGCGATTTCGCTGCTGGAGGAGGTGGTGCGGGTATGCCGGATGGCAGTGCGCACGCGGGCAAGCAGCTCGGCTGTGCCGAAAGGCTTGGTCAGGTAATCGTCCGCACCGAGGTCGAGCGCAGCGACTTTGTCGTGCTCATGCGAGCGGGCGGAAACCACAACGACCGGCAGGCTGGACCACGAGCGCAGGCTGCTGAGCACCTCCATGCCGTCCATGTCGGGCAAGCCGAGGTCGAGAATCACCAAATCGGGACAATGGGAGGAAATCATGCTCATCGCCTCGTTGCCGGTACGCGCCTGAATGGTTTCGTAGCCGTTGGAGGTAAGAATGGTGGAGATAAAGTGCGCGATGCTTTTTTCATCCTCAACAATCAATATTTTTTCACGAATGTTCATAATGCTTGAGACTCCTTTTCAGACAGCGGCAGTCGGAATGAAAATTCTGCACCGCAGGGTAAATTCTTGGCTTCCATAGAGCCGCCATGCGCACGGACAATTGCCATGCAGACCGAAAGCCCCAGTCCCATATTGCGCTTGCCGTCGCCGGACGGGGTTTCGCTGCGTTTGAGCGTGCCGTCAAACAGGCGCGACAGCTCCTTGGGCGGAATACCGCGGCCATTGTCCTGCACGGAAAAGCGGGCATATGCATCCTCTCGCTCGACGGAGAGTTGAATGTGCGTGACGGTTTGTCCGTGTGTGGCGGCGTTTTCCAGCAGGTTGGAAAGCACCTGTTCGATGAGGATGGCGTCCATCGGCACGAGCAGCAGCTCGTCCGGCACGGACACGGCGACCTGTATGTCCGGAAAGCGTTTGCGGAATTTGCGCGCGGCTTCGCCGAGAATTTCTTCGGCGGCCTCCGGGACTTTGGTCAGTTGGGTGCGGGCGTCTCTCATGCGCGTGATGGAAAGCAGGTTTTCCACCACGCGGATCAGCCACTGGGCTTCGTCGCGCACGTCCTACAGCAAAGCGCGCTGCTCCGCTTCGGACAGCCCTTTGGTCTCGAGCAGGGTGGAGGTCGCCCCGACGATCGAGGTCAGCGGCGTGCGGATGTCATGCGAGACCGACCGGAGCAGATTGGCCCGCATTTTCTCCTTTTCGCCTTCGACCCGCAGCTGTTCCTGCTGTTTGATTTTGGTGGTCATCGTGCAAGTGACGATGGACACGCCGAACATCGTCAGAAAGGTGAGCGGATAACCGGAAAGGGTGAAATTGAATTCCCAATAGGGATAAGTAAAAATATAGTTAATGCCGATGACGCTGAGAATGGCGGCAAGCGTGCCGAACAGATAGCCGTTGGTGAAGCGGGAAATCAGCAGAACGGCAAGCACGAACACGGGTGAGGCGAAGCCGTCGCTGCTGTCTGCTATACGCAGCAGGATACACAGCTCGATCGCGCAGGCGAAAATTCCGATAAAAATGAAAAAATCCCGAAATGTGAACGGAAAAAGCGGGACTTTGTTTTGGTTTTGCGGCATGATAAGATTCTCCTTCGATAGGAATGATGCATCCAAAATCCATTCATTCCGACTATATTATAGCAGAAAAATCGTTAATGCGCTGTTAAGAACTTGACGAAATCTAAACGGCGGAAAGGGTTGTCTTATCGGAAACTTAACGGTGTTGTCGTTTCCTGTCGAACGGATGCGCGGGAAGTCTCATCCTCCGATTGGGAAAAGCCGGATACCGCGGCGCAAACAAAGAAAGAGGTGACAATTTCCTGTGAGCGTGATATAATTTCAGACATATACAGGTCGGGGTTCGTTAAAAACCGGCCAAAACGGGTAAACTGGAGTGTCGGCTTGCTTTCCCGGCGGGCCGGCGCTGCCACAGGAGGTATTTTGGTTTGCTTTGGAGAGCTTTGCTGAGCGGCGATTTACAGTCCGCGTTCATTACGTTGGCGTTGTCGCTTCCTGCGATCGTATTATGCTTGTCCGTACACGAGGCGGCGCACGGCGGTATGGCGTACCTGTTGGGCGACCGCACAGCGCATGATTCGGGCCGGATGACGCTGTCCCCGATGGCGCATATTGATCCGTTCGGATTTTTGTGCCTGCTGCTGTTTGGGTTCGGCTGGGCGCGGCCTGTTCCGGTCAATATTTCCAATTTCAAAAACCGGCGCTGGGGCATGGCGCTGACTGCGCTTGCTGGGCCTGCCGCAAACTTTATCACCGCATTTATTGCCTATTGTCTGTATGTGCCGGTGTGGATGTATGGCACGAGTGCATTCATGCAGACGGTGGGCATGTTCCTGTCGATTGTGGCGAGCATGTCGGTCGGCTTGGGTGTGTTCAACCTGATTCCGGTGCATCCGCTGGACGGCTCGCGCGTTTTGGATGCGTTTTTGCCGTTTTCGTGGTCGCTCAAGCTGCAAAAGTATCAGAATATCATTCTGCTGGTGTTCATTCTGGCGCTGTGGCGCGGCTGGCTGGACGGGATCATGAGCGCGGTTTCCATGCGCATTCTGCATCTGGCGCTGCGGCTGGTCAGCCTGTTCTTGTAAGGGTTGCGCGGCATGGAATTTCATTTGGAGAACTTTGACGGCCCGCTGGATTTGCTGCTGCACCTGATCGCAAAAAACAAGGTCAGTATTTATGACATCCCGATCGCGGAGATTCTCGACCAATACATGGAAGTGCTGCATGCAGCCGAGGCGATGGATCTGGATGTGGCGGGCGATTTTGTCGCCATGGCGGCGCAGCTGGTGTATATCAAATCCAAGATGCTGCTGCCGCGCCACGAGGAGGAAGAATAGGAGGACCCGCGCACCAGTCTGGTGGAAATGCTGCTGGAATACCAGCGCATCAAAGAAACGGCATCCTTCTTCCGGGAAAAAGGCGAGCTGGGCCGCGATATTTTCGTCAAGCCGCCGGAAAATCTGGGCGATGCGCCCAAGGAATACCGCCAATCGGTCAGCGACCTGATCCGGGCGGCCAACAATATGCTGCGCCGGGCGCAGCGGCGTGTACCGCCGCCGGCCAGCGCGTTTTCCGGTATCATCGGGCGGGAGCCTGTGCCGGTCGAGGGGCGGATTACGTCCATTCTCAAGCGGTTTTTGCACTATGTCCGGCTGCCGTTTCGCCGTCTGTTTGACGATGCAAGGAGCCGTTCGGAAATCGTGGCTACCTTTTTGGCGGTTTTGGAGCTGTCCAAAAACCGGCGCATCCGGCTGGAAGGCGATGGCGAGGATATGGAACTGACGCTGATAGATGACAAAGGAGAGTAACGTGCGATGACCGAACTGGAGGCCGGGCTGGAGGCTGTGCTGTTTGCCGCAGGCGACGCGGTGCCGGTGGACCGGCTTGTTGCGGCGCTCGAAACTTCGCGCGAAGCGCTGTTGGATGCGGCCGCCGCGCTGGAAAATCTGTATGATTTTGAAAACCGCGGCATCATGCTGCTGCGTCTGGAGGACAAGTTGCAGCTCTGCTCGCGTCCGCTCTATGCGGAGGCGGCGCGCCGCGTGACCGAGTCGCGCAAGCCGCCGTCGCTGTCCGCTGCGGCGCTCGAGGTGCTTACCGTTGTGGCATACCGCCAGCCGGTCACCCGTGCGTTCATCGACCAGCTACGCGGCGTGGATTCGGGCGGCACAGTGGCGGGGCTGCTCGAAAAAGGGCTGATCGAGGAGGCGGGGCGTCTGGATGTGCCCGGCCGACCGATGCTGTTCCGCACGACCGAGGCGTTTTTGCGCACCTTCGGGCTGAGCGGTCTGGAAGAGCTGCCCGAGCTGCCTGCGCTGGAGGAAAACGAGCAGATGGAGATTGATGTGGACGAGGTTCCCAATCAGCCGCCGGCGGAGATCATCACGCTAACGCCGCCGTCGCCGCAACCGTCCGCCGTAGAGGACGCTCCGCCGCCGGACGCATCGCAGGAAACGGAGTGAAACGCGCATGTCGGTACTACTCGTGATACTGGCGGCAGTATTAGGGCTTGTGCTGGTTGTGCTGCTGCTGATCCTGTTGCTGCTGTGCGTGCGCATCGGCGTCGATGTGGTCGGGGTCAACGGAGAGGTGAGCGCGGAAGTGCGCTACGGCCCGGTGCGGATTCCGGTCTGGCCGCCGCCCCGGCGGAAAAAAGCGCAGCCGCCGTCTGAACAGCAGGCGGACGAGCACAAGCCGCGCAAAAAACGAAAAAAGAAAAAGTACCGGTATTCGCTCAACCGGGAGCAGCTGGATATCGGCGATCTGGCCGATATGACGCACCGCCTGCACAGCGAATTGACCGATGCAGTGCACATCAGCCGTCTGCGGGTGCGCGTTGTCATCGGGACGGACGACGCGGCCAAAACCGGCATTTTGCTGGGGCAGTCCGCCGCGGTGACCGGCATGATGGTTCCGTTTTTGGAGAATACTTTCACCATGGAGGACTATCATGTGGATGTGGACGCGGATTTTGAGGCCGACCACACCGAATGGGCGTTTACCGTGTTCGGCTCGCTGCGGCCGCTGCGGGTGCTTTGGTGCTTGCTGCGGCACAGTGGAGAACTGTACCGGATGTATAAACGAATGATAAAGAAAGAAGAGGCGATAACACATGAGTGAGCATCCCATCAGCAACCTGATGACGGAAACCATGGCCAAGATCAAGGAAATGGTGGACGTGAACACGATCATCGGCACGCCGATCACCACGCCGGACGGCACGACGGTTATTCCCGTGTCCAAGGTGACCTTCGGTTTTGCATCCGGTGGCAGCGATTTTGCGCCCAAGCATATGCCGTCCGGCGCACCGCTGGCCTTTGGCGGCGGCGGCGGCGCGGGCGTGACTGTTTCGCCCGTGTGCTTCCTGATTATCGGACACGACGGCAGCGCCAATATTCTGGGCGTCAACGCACAGGCCTCCACGACGGTCGATCGTCTGGTGGAAATGATTCCGGGTGCGATTAACAAGGTTTCCAGCTTTGTGGAGGGCTACAAAGGAAAAATGCAGCCCGACCCGCAGCCTGCTCCGGAAACCGACGAATAAGGTCGCGTTTCTCCGCAAAACCTACTCACAGATATGCTGAGTAGGTTTTGTTATGCAGGGGAGAGATGCGAACGTGAAGAAACTACTGTGCGGACTGTTGTGCTGTGTGCTTTGCCTGCCCGCTGCGGGCGCAATCAGCGCAAAGAGCGCAATTGTGATTGATGCGGACACGGGTGAAGTACTGTTTGAGCAGAACGCGGATGCCTGCCTGCCGATGGCGTCCACCACCAAGATCATGACGGCGCTCGTGGCGCTCGGGGAGGGAGACCTCGACCGGGAATACACGGTCCGCAAGGAATATACGCAAGTGGAAGGCTCGTCGATGTATTTGCAGGAGGGCGAAACGCTCACCCTGCGCGATACGCTGTACGGCCTGATGCTGGAATCGGGCAACGATGCGGCGGTGGCCATTGCAGGCGAATGCGGCGGGCTGGAAGCGTTTGTGCAAAAAATGAACGACAAAGCGGCGGCCCTCGGGCTGACGAATACGCATTTTGACAACCCGAACGGCCTGCCCAGTGATACGCATTACACCACCGCGCGCGAGCTTGCCGTCATCACGGCCGAAGCGCTGCGCGACCCGGTGTTCCGGCAGATCGTATCGACCGAGAGTTACACCGTGGGGCAGCGCACATTTACCAACCACAACCGGCTTTTGAGCATGTATGACGGCGCGATCGGCGTCAAAACCGGTTATACCAAGGCGGCGGGACGCTGTCTGGTGTCCGCGGCGGAGAAAAACGGCCGCACGGTAATCGTGGTGACGCTCAACGACCCGGACGACTGGAACGACCATATGGCGCTGCTCGACCAGGGTTTTGCGCAGTATGAGCAGGTGACACTGCACGAAGCGGGCGACCAGATCATGCAGCAGCAGGTGTTTGGCGGCAATGCGGATACCGTGCCGCTGGTCGCGCGCAACACGGTGACGGCTTATCTGCTGCCCGGCGAGCGGGAGCGCATCCAGACCGTGCGGTACGGAGACCGCATCTGCTATGCGCCGGTGGTGCAGAGTGCGTCCGCCGGGCAGATCGAATACCGGCTGGACGGCATGGTGTTGGCGGACGATGCGCTGGTATACGGCGGGGCGGTGCTGCTGCCGCCTGAAGAAAAGAGCCTGACTGAACGGATCTGGGACCGTCTGTTCGGAGAGGATTGACAGAACAGGATGGAGGACAACAAATGGAAGAAAGACTGCAAAAGCTGCTGGCGCAGGCGGGGCTGTGCTCGCGCCGTGAGGCGGAGCGTTGGATTTTAGAGGGGCGCGTGGTGGTCAATGGTCATGCGGCGTCGCTGGGCGACCGCGCGGACCTGCGGCGCGACAAGATTCAGGTGGACGGCAAGCCGATCGGCATGGCCGAGGAAAAGCGATATCTGATGCTGTACAAGCCGCGCGGTTATGTGACCACGCTGCACGATGAGCACGGCCGAAAGACTGTGGCTGATCTGGTGCGGGATTGCGGTGCGCGCGTGGTGCCGGTTGGTCGGCTGGACTATAACTCGGAAGGCCTGCTGCTGCTGACCAACGACGGCGCGCTGGTCAATGCGCTGACCCACCCGCGGCATGAGGTGGAAAAGCATTACGAGGTGCGTGTGCGCGGTCGTCTGGACAACATCCCGCGCCTTGCGGAGCCGATGACGATCGACGGATATGCAATCCGCCCGGCGGATGTCGTCATTTTGGAAAAGGACGAGCAGAGCGCCAAGCTGCGCCTGACCATCCATGAGGGCCGCAACCGTCAGATTCGTAAAATGTGCGAGCAGTGCGGGCTGGAGGTGCGTCGTCTCAAGCGGGTGGCGGTGGGCAATCTGCCGCTGGATACGCATTTGAAATCGGGCGCATGGCGCGACCTGACCGAGGATGAACTGGCCTATTTGCAGGAAATTGCTGCAAATTTGCAGGATTGATGCAAAACTTCTTGCATTTTGCGTGGCAACCGCTTAAAATAGAAACGGCAAAATGCAGGTTTTGCATACCAAGGGAGAGAAACCATGAACGACCTGATCAATAAAATCCAGAGCGAGCTGTCCGGCTTTTCCAAGGGACAGAAGCAGATTGCGCGCTTTATTCTCGAACATTACGACAAAGCGGCCTTTATGACGGCCAGCCGTCTGGGCACGACCGTCGGCGTGAGCGAATCGACTGTGGTGCGGTTTGCGACTGAATTGGGCTATGACGGTTATCCGCACTTGCAGCGTGCGTTGCAGGAGATGATTCGCAACAAGCTGACCTCGGTGCAGCGCATGGAGGTGTCGAGCGACCGCATGGGCGGGCGCGACGTATTGCAGACCGTGCTGCACGCGGATATGGACATGATCCGGCAGACGCTGGACGAGATCGACCGCGACGCATTTCAGGGCGCGGTGGATGCGCTGATCGGGGCGAAGCGGATTTATATACTCGGCGTGCGTTCTTCGAGCGCGCTGTCCAATTTTGTCGGCTTTTATTTTAACCTTTTGTTTGAAAACGTGACGCTTGTACATACCAACAGCGTCAGCGAGATTTTTGAGCAGGTGCTGCGCGTCGGGCCGGGCGATGTGGTGCTCGGCGTCAGCTTTCCGCGCTACTCCAAGCGTACGCTCAGCGCGATGCAGTATGCGCGCGACCGTGGTGCGCGCGTGATCGCGCTGACCGACTCGCATTTGTCGCCGCTCGCGCGCGTGGCGGACCATCTTCTGCTGGCGCGCAGCGATATGGCGAGCTTTGTCGATTCGCTGGTGGCGCCGCTTTCGGTCGTCAATGCGCTGATTGTTGCCGTCGGCATGAGCCGGCGCGATGAGATCGAGCAAACCTTCAACAAGCTCGAGCGCATCTGGGAGGAATACGACGTATACGAAAAGCCGGAGGACGAGATAAATTGAATATTCTGGTAGTC
This sequence comes from Candidatus Agathobaculum merdipullorum, assembly GCA_019115185.1. Taxonomy (GTDB): domain Bacteria; phylum Bacillota; class Clostridia; order Oscillospirales; family Butyricicoccaceae; genus Agathobaculum; species Agathobaculum merdipullorum. Next base: position 18,882 of record DXDZ01000048.1, on the reverse strand, counting down.
GGCGGCGGCGCGGCAGGGCTGATGGCTGCGGGTACCGCAGCGGAAAACGGTGCGCGCGTGACGCTGTTTGAGACGAATGAAAAAGTCGGCCGCAAGCTGTTCATCACCGGCAAAGGCCGGTGCAATGTGTGCAACAACTGCGATGCACAGACCGTTTTGCAGAATGTGCCGGTCAATCCGCGCTTTTTGTATTCTGCGCTGGATTGCTTTTCGCCTGCGGATGTGATGGCGTTCTTTGAAGCGCATGGCGTGTCACTCAAAACCGAGCGCGGCAACCGCGTTTTTCCGGTTTCGGACAAGTCTGCGGATATTATTGACGCACTTTTTACCTGGGTCAAACGTCTGGGTGTTACAATTATACAGAAAACAGTAGAGCAACTGGAAATACGGGATGGTTTTATCGCCGGCGTGCACGCGCACGGCAAACTTTATGAGGGCGATCGGGTCATTATTGCGACGGGAGGAGCCTCTTATCCGCAAACCGGTTCAACCGGAGACGGATACCGCTTTGCCAAGCAGGCGGGGCACACGGTCGTGCCGCCCAATCCGTCACTGGTGCCGCTGGTTGAGGCGGGGGAGATCTGCCGTGAGCTGATGGGACTGAGCCTGCGCAATGTGCAGGTGGCTGTGTTTGAAAACAACAAGAAGATTTTTTCCGAATTCGGGGAAATGCTGTTCACGCATTTCGGCTTGTCCGGCCCGCTGATTTTGTCTGCGTCCGCGCATATGCGGCATTTCGGCAGCAAGGAGTATCGGGTTGAAATTGACCTCAAGCCCGCGCTGGACGAAAAAACGCTGGACAAGCGGCTGCTTTCGGACTTTGACAAGCACAAAAACAGCGATTTTATCAATGCGTTGGGCGATCTGCTCCCGCGCAAGATCATTCCCGTGGTGGTGCGGCTGTCCGAGATCGACCCGCATGCCAAGGTAAACAGCATCACCAAGGCGCAGCGCGCCTCGCTTTTGCATACGCTCAAGCATTTTTCCGTGGCAGTGTCGGGCAAGCGCCCGATCGCGGAGGCGATTGTGACCACGGGCGGCGTCAGCGTGCGCGAGGTCAGCCCCAAAACCATGGAGTCGAAAAAATGTGCCGGACTGTATTTTGCAGGAGAGGTGCTGGATATAGACGCCTATACGGGCGGTTTTAATTTACAAATCGCGTGGTCAACCGGCCGGTTAGCCGGGCTTTCCGCCGCGCAGAAGGAGGAATAAACATGGGTTACATTTCGGTCGCCATTGACGGCCCGTCGGGTGCGGGCAAATCGACGGTTGCGCGCGCGGCGGCGGCGCAGCTGGGCTATGTATATGTGGACACGGGCGCGATGTACCGCGCGATCGGCCTTGCCGTGTGCCGGAAAGGCATTTCAGGGGACGATACGGCGGGGATTGTTTCGGTTTTGCCCGAAATTACGCTTTCGCTTCAGTATCAGGACGGCGCGCAGCATATCCTGCTGTGCGGCGAGGATGTGTCGGACGCTATCCGTACGCCAGAGATTGCAAAATATGCCTCCAAGGTGTCGGCGGTGCCCGAAGTGCGGCAGTTTTTGCTCGATACGCAGCGCAATATGGCGAAAAACGGCAATATCCTCATGGACGGGCGCGATATCGGCACGGTTATTCTGCCGGATGCGCCGGTCAAGATTTTCCTGACGGCGTCGGCCGAGGCGCGCGCGCAGCGGCGTTTTCTGGAACTGCAAGAAAAGGGGCAGCAGGTGACGCTGGACGCGGTGCTGCGCGACATCCGGCAGCGTGACCATCAGGACATGACGCGCGCGGTCGCGCCGCTCAAGCAGGCGGAGGACGCAGTGCTGCTGGATACGAGCAGTATCACGCTCGAGCAGAGCATCGATGCCGTGCTGCGCATCATTCGGGAAAAAACGGAGGAAAACCGATGAAACTCAAATTCCATCGCTGGTTCCAATGGTTGGCAGTGCCGTTTGTGGCGCTGGCTTTTCACATTTATTTTGGATACAAGGTGATCGGCCGGGAGAATATCCCGGAGGGCGGCTGTGTGGTTTGTCCCAACCATGTGCAGTTATCCGACCCGCCGTTTGCAGCAGTGGCGCTTGGGCATACAACGCCGCTGCGTTTGATGGCGAAAAAGGAGCTGTTTGAGGGCAATGAGCTGTTTGCATGGCTGATTGCGGCGCTGGGCGCGTTCCCGATCGACCGCGAGGGTGCGGATATCACCGCGATCAAGACCGCGCTGGGCGCGGTGCGCGAAGGCCGCAAGCTGATTATCTTTCCGCAGGGCACGCGCGGTGCGAGCGAGGGCGAAACCAAAAAGGGCGCGGCGATGCTGGCGGTCAAGACCCGCGCGCCGATTCTGCCCATGTACATCACGGAAAACAAGGGCTTTCGCTGCAAGGCAACCGTGGTCATTGGTGAGCCGTTCCGCCCGGATGCAAAAGAAAAGGATTACGGCGTGATTGCGGATGATATTCTGCACCGCATTTATGCGCTGAAGGAAAAAGTATGAGTGTTACAGTTGCAAAAACCGCCGGATTTTGCTTCGGCGTGCGCCGCGCGGTCGAACTGGCCGAACAGCAGGCGGAAAAAAACGGTACGATCTTCGCCTTGGGTGAGATCATTCACAACATGCACGAGATTCGGCGTCTGGAGGAGCACGGCGTGCGCACCGCGCAGACGCTGGCGGAAATCCCGGACGGGGCAAAGGTTTTGATCCGCGCGCACGGCGTACCGCGCGCCGTTTATGACACGCTTTCGGCAAAAAACTGCGAGGTTTTTGACGCGACCTGTCCGTTTGTCCAGAAAATCCACCGCATCGTCGATCAGGAAAGCCGGGACGGCCGTTTGATCGTCATTCTGGGCAGCGCGGGCCATCCCGAGGTCGTGGGTATCCAAGGCTGGTGCGGCGAGTCGGTTGTGCTGGAGGGCGAAGAGCAGGCACGGGCGTTCACCGAGCAGCCGGAGATGGTTGACAGGCCTCTTGCCGTGGTCGCACAAACCACTGTCAATCGGGCAATTTGGAATATTTCCGTCGGTCTGATAAAAAAAAGGTGTACAAACCTCAAAATTTTTGATACAATATGTAAAGCGACGGATGAGCGTCAGTCGGAGGCTCGTCTGCTTGCCGGTGCGTCGGATCAAATGATTGTGATCGGCGACAAGAAAAGTTCCAACACAAAACGGCTGTATGAAATCAGTCGGTCGCTGTGCAAAAATGTGCTTTATATCGAGGACGCCGCGGAGCTTACGACGCAGGAGCTCTGCCGGGATGGGCGCGTCGGGATCACAGCAGGGGCATCGACACCGGCATGGATAATTAAGGAGGTCAGTAACATGATGAGCGAAGAAACGAAAATCGAAAATGGCGAGGACTTTGCCGCAATGCTCGAAGAGTCCTTCAAGACTTTAAATACAGGAGAGAAAGTCACCGGTACCGTTGTCGCAGTGTCCACGACCGACGTACAGGTCGATTTGGGCGTCAAGCACACTGCGTATATCCCGGTCAGCGAGCTGTCGGATGATCCGAACTACGACGTAGCTGCCAACATCCATCCGGGCGATGAGATCGAAGCAGTTGTTGTCCGCGTCAACGACGGCGAGGGCACGGTTACCCTGTCTAAGAAGCGTGTTGACCAGCTCAAGGGCTGGGAGACCATCGAGAAGGCGTATGAGGAGCACACGGTTGTGGAAGGCACCATCGTGGAAGAGAACCGCGGCGGCGTGGTTGCAACCGCATTTGGCGTGCGCGTCTTTATCCCGGCCAGCCAGACCGGCGTACCGAAGGATCAGCCGATGAACCAGCTGGTGAAGACCAAGCAGTCTTTCTATATCACCGAGATCAACCGTCAGCGCAAGCGCGTGGTTGGCTCTATCCGTCAGATTCAGCAGGAAGCCCGCAAGGCTGCTGCAGAGAAGATCTGGAGCACCATCGAGGTTGGCAACGAGTACGAGGGCACGGTAAAGAGCCTGACCTCCTACGGCGCGTTTGTTGATATCGGCGGTGTGGACGGCATGGTTCACATTTCCGAGCTGTCCTGGGGCCGCATCAAGCACCCGTCCGAGGTTGTCAATGTTGGCGACAAGGTTAAGGTGTTCGTGATCGGTCTGGATAAGGAAAACAAGAAGATCTCCCTCGGCTACAAGCGCGAGGAGGACAATCCGTGGAACGTATTCAAGTCCAAGTACGGCGTGGGCGACGTGGCTGAGGTCAAGATCCTCAAGTTCATGCCGTTCGGCGCGTTCGCTGAGATCGTTCCGGGCGTGGACGTCCTGATCCATATTTCGCAGATTGCGGATCACCGCATCGCTAAGCCCGAGGATGAACTCGAGGTTGGCCAGATGGTGAACGCGAAGATCATCGATATCAACGATGAGAAGAAGAAGGTCTCCCTGTCCATTCGTGCGCTGCTGGTTGGCGACGAGTACGGCGACGAGGAGTAATTCCGAAGATGCAAAGAAGCACCCCAAACGGGTGCTTCTTTTTTTGGTTTTCGCCGCGTATATTGTCCCGGAGGGGGCGGAAACATGCGGCGGCGCAGATATCGCGGAAAAGGGAAGGGCTTGCGGCTGATGGTGCTGCTGGCCGTGCTGGCAGCCGCCGGTATCATGGCGACCGTGCGGATGCGGCAGATTTTCATGGAATACGCAACCAATGTGTGTGAGGACAGCGCAATTCAGGAGATCAACAACCTGATGCAGGAGGAGGTCTTTTCCGACCCTGAAACCTATGAGAATATGGTCGTTTTGGAGCGGGATAGCGAGAACCATGTGACCGCGCTGCGCACGGATGTCATTGCGATCGGGCAGATCAAGGCGCGGCTGGTCAACGGCTTGTTCGAGCGGCTCAGCGATTTGGAGCAAACGACAGTTGAGGTGCCGCTCGGCACGGTGTTTGCCCCAAACTATTTCACCGGTATGGGGCCGTCGGTCGATATCGGCATGGCGGGCCTGACCCAGATGGAGGCCGAGTTTATCAGCGCCTTTTCCGCGGCGGGCATCAACCAGACGCGGCATAACATCATCATCGAAATCCATGCGGGCTTCCGCATTTTAACGCCGCTGGGCGGCGAGGACCGCGAGATTGTCACCAGCTACCCAGTCACCGACACGGTGATCGTCGGCACCGTGCCAGAGCGGTATACCTATATCGACGATCTGGGGTCGGGTCTGCTCGGTGAAGTCAGCGATTATGATAATTCGTCGGAAAACGGAAAATAATACTTCCGAATGGGCCAAAAATTTGGTATACTATATTCTGTATTGGAATGTGAAGGGGTGCTTGCATGGATGCCCTCGGGCAGATTACCGCATTGCGAGAAAAGCTGCGGTATCACAACGAAAAATATTATAACGAAGATGCACCGGAGATTTCGGATTACGAATATGATATGATGCAGCGTGAGCTGCGCGCACTCGAAGCCGCGCATCCGGAATACGCGGATGCGGATTCCCCGACGCAGCGCGTCGGCGGCGCGGCGTCCGGCCGGTTTGCCAAGGTCACGCATGCCTATCCGCTCGAGAGCTTGCAGGATGTGTTTTCCTTTGACGAGCTTTCCGAGTTTTACGGCCGCGTCGAGGGCGCGGTCGGGCAGGCGGAATATGTGGTCGAGTATAAGATCGACGGCCTTTCGGTGGCGCTGGAATATGTGGACGGCGTGTTCGTGCGCGGCGCGACGCGCGGCGACGGACAGGTTGGCGAAGATGTGACCGCCAACCTCAAGACGATCAAGGATATTCCGCAGAAGTTGGAAAATGCGCCGCCGCACCTGATTGTGCGCGGCGAGGTGTATATGAAAAAGTCGGTGTTCGACGCGCTCAACGCCGAACTCGAGCTGCACGAAAAGCCGCTGCTCGCCAATCCGCGCAACGCGGCGGCGGGCTCGCTGCGGCAAAAGGACAGCAAGATCACCAAGCAGCGTAAGCTGTCCATTTTCTGCTTTAATATCCAGAATGCGGACGAGCTGCCGTTGACCTGCCATACCGATTCGCTTGATTACCTAAAATCGCTCGGTTTTCCGGTCAGTCCGCGCTACCCGGTCTATACCGATCCCGCAGATGTGCAGCGCGAGATCGAGAATATGGGCGAGACGCGCGGCGAGTTGGATTTCGACATCGACGGCGCGGTGGTCAAGGTCAATTCGTTTGCACAGCGGCAGACGCTCGGCTCGACGGCTAAGTTCCCGCGCTGGGCGGCGGCGTACAAGTACCCGCCCGAGGTCAAGCAGACGCTTTTGAAGGATATCATCATTTCGGTCGGGCGCACGGGCGTGTTAACACCCAATGCGGTGCTGGAGCCGGTGCGGCTCGCGGGCACGACCGTTTCGCGCGCGACGCTGCACAACCGCGACTTCATCCGGCAGCTGGATGTGCGGGTGGGGGATACGGTTTCGGTGCGCAAGGCGGGCGAGATCATCCCGGAGATCATCGGGGTGGCGCTGGACAAGCGTCCTGCGGACACGCAGCCGTATGAAATGCCGAAGTTCTGTCCGGTGTGCGGCGCGCCGGTTTACGACGATGAGGAAGAAGCCGCCATCCGCTGCACGGGCGCAGCGTGCCCTGCGCAGCTGCTGCGCAATTTGATGCACTTTGCCTCACGCGACGCGATGGACATTGACGGTTGCGGCGAAGGCAACCTGCAAAAGCTGATCGACGCAGGGCTGGTGAAATCTGCTGCCGATCTGTACGACCTGACGGTGGAACAGCTTCTGCCGCTTGGCAAAAAGGTGGACACCTGGGCGAACAACCTGCTGCGCGGCATCGAGGCGAGCAAAACGCGCGACCTGTCGCGGCTGCTGTTTGCGTTTGGCATTCTGCACGTCGGGCAGAAGGCGTGCAAGATACTGTCGAATCATTTCGGCAGTCTGGACGCGCTGCTGGCGGCGTCGGTCGAAGAGATGACCGAGATCCGCGACATCGGCCAGACGACCGCGGAAAGCATCGCGGCTTGGCGCGAACTCGACCAGTCGAAACAACTCATTGAAAAGCTGCGCGCGGCGGGCGTCAACTTCATCGGTGAAAAGACGGCCAAAAGCGATCTGCTTGCCGGCAAGACGATTGTCGCCACCGGCAGCCTGACGCTCTACACCCGCAAGGAGATCAATGACCTGATTGAGTCGCTCGGCGGCAAGGCATCCGGGTCGGTCTCCAAGAAAACAAGCTATGTGGTGGCCGGGGAAAACGCGGGCAGCAAGCTGCAAAAAGCAGCCGAGCTTGGCATTCCGGTCTTAACAGAAGAAGAATTCAAAAATATGATACAGCAGGAGGAACTTTGACATGGCAATTTCCAGAAAAGAAATTGAGCACATCGCATCCCTTGCGCGTCTGGACTCGACGGGCGGTATTTTCGACCGTCTCGCGGACGACATGCAGGGCATCGTCGGCATGGTGGACAAGCTGGCAGAGCTGGACCTTGGCGACATCACGGATATCATCAACACCGAGCGCAAAAATGCGTTCCACGAGGATGTGGTGGTGCAGGAATATACGCCCGATCAGCTCATCGAGCCGAACGCACCGGACTTTCAGGCGGGCGGCGTAGCCGTACCGCGCGTGGTAGAATAAGGGGGAGACGGAAAAGAATGGCACTTTTTGAGAAAACAGCGGCTGAGCTTTCCAAAATGCTCGCCGATAAGGAGATTTCCGCAGTGGAGCTTGCGCAGGATGTTTTCGCCCGCACGAAAGCGGTCGAGGACAAGGTGCAGGGCTATGTGACGGTCGCAGAGGAGTCTGCGCTTGCGCAGGCTGCCGAGGTGGACAAGAAGCGCGCCGCGGGCGAAGAACTGTCCGCGCTGGCGGGCATCCCGGTTGCCGTTAAGGACAACATCTGCACCAAGGGTACGCTGACCACCTGCGCATCCAAGATGTTGTACAACTTCAAGCCGCCGTACAACGCGACGGTGATTGAAAAGCTGACCGCAAACGACGTAGTGATGACCGGCAAGGCGAATATGGACGAGTTTGCAATGGGTTCGTCCTGCGAAAACTCGGCCGCACACCCGACCCACAACCCCCACGGCTTGAACCGCGTACCGGGCGGCTCGTCCGGCGGTTCGGCGGCGGTCGTTGCGGCGGGTGAAGTTCCGCTGTCGCTCGGTTCGGATACCGGCGGCTCGATCCGTCAGCCGGCTTCCTTCTGCGGCGTAGTCGGCCTCAAGCCGACCTATGGCGCGGTGTCCCGTTACGGCCTGATCGCATTTGCGTCTTCGCTCGACCAGATCGGCCCGTTTGGCCGCTCGGTGGAGGATGTGGCGATGCTGCTCGACGCCATCACCGGTCACGACCCGATGCACGACTCGACCTCGGTCAAGACCCCGTTTGAAGGCTCGACCCGTGCAAATCTGAATGCCGATATCAAGGGCATGAAGATCGGTCTGCCCAAGGAATATTTCGGCGCAGGCATTTCGGACGCGGTGCGCGAGAGCGTGCTGGCCGCTGCCGAGACTTACAAGAACCTCGGCGCAGAGGTGTTCGAGATTTCGCTGCCGCTGGTCGAATACGCGCTGCCGGTGTACTACATCCTGTCGTCGGCTGAGGCGTCGTCCAATCTGGCACGTTTTGACGGCGTCGAGTACGGATATCGTACCCCGAACGCGGGCGACGATCTGATTGCGCTTTACACCAAGAGCCGCTCGGAGGGCTTCGGCGCGGAGGTACAGCGCCGTATCATGCTGGGCACCTATGTGCTGTCCTCTGGCTACTACGACGCTTACTACAAGAAGGCGCGCGCGGCGCAGCGTAAGATCCGCGAGGAGTTTGCAAACGCCTTTGAGAAGTGCGACGTCATTCTGACGCCGGTTGCGCCCACCACGGCGTATGAGATCGGCTCCAAGACCACCAATCCGCTCGAGATGTATGCGGGCGATATCTGCACGGTGTCGGTCAACATCGCGGGCCTGCCGGGTCTGGTGCAGCCCTGCGGCTTTGACGCAGACAAGATGCCGATCGGCATGCAGCTGATCGGGCCGCGCTTCGGCGAGCAGAAGCTGCTCGACGCGGGCCTTGCATTCGAGCAGGCATCCGGACTCAAGAACATCATCGCGGCACTGTAAAGGAGGAAACGACAAATGAAATATCAAGCTGTCATCGGCCTTGAGGTGCATGCGGAGCTGTCCACCAAGAGCAAGATCTACTGCTCGTGCTCGACTTCATTCGGCGCACCGATCAATACACACACCTGCCCGGTCTGCACCGGTATGCCGGGCGCGCTGCCTGTGCTCAACAAGCAGGTCGTACACTATGCGGCCAAGATGGGCAAGGCGACCGGCTGCACGGTCAACCAGCTCTGCAAGGCCGACCGTAAGAACTATTTTTATCCCGACCTGCCCAAGGCATACCAGATTTCGCAGTTCGATGTGCCGATCTGCGAAAACGGCGAGGTGTTCTTCTACGTTGACGGTGAGAAGAAGTCCTGCCGTCTGGAGCGTATCCACTTTGAGGAGGACGCGGGCAAGCTGCTGCACGACGAGATCGACGGCACGGTCGTGGACTTCAACCGCTGCGGCGTGCCGCTGATTGAGATGGTCACCAAGCCCGACCTGCATTCCTCGGCGGAAGCGAAGGAATTTCTCGAAATGATCAAAACCACGCTGTCTTACCTCGACATCTGCGACTGTAAGATGGAGGAAGGCTCGATCCGCTGCGACGTTAACGTTTCTATCCGTCCGGAAGGCTCGGAGGAGCTGGGTACGCGCGTGGAGATGAAGAACATCAACACGTTCTCGGGTGCGGTTCGTGCGATTGACTATGAGATTGCCCGCCAGATCGAAGTGGTCGAGAACGGCGGCGAAATTCAGCAGGAGACCCGTCGCTGGGACGACGTGAAGCTCAAGAACACGGTTATGCGCACCAAGGAGGATGCGCAGGACTACCGTTATTTCCCCGATCCGGACCTGATTGCGGTTGAGATTTCGGACGAGTGGATGCAGCAAATCGAGAGCGAGATTCCCGAGCTGCCGATCTCTCGCTATGAGCGTTATCTCAATGAGTACGGCATGACCGCGATGGAAGCGCGTCTGATTTCGGACAGCTTTGCCAAGGCAGAGCTGCTCGATGCGGCGGCAAAGCAGGTCAAGCCCAAGGCGGCGGCAAACTGGATTCTGTCCGATATTTCCAAGTACCTCAACGACAAGGGCGTAGAACTGCCGGATACCAAGATGACCGCGGATAAGCTGGTTGCTCTGGTCAAGCTGATCGAAGCTGGCACGATCTCGGGCGCGGCAGGCAAAAAGGTACTGCCGAGCATGTTCGAGACCGACGAGACGGTCGAGGCGATTGTCGAGCGCATGGGCCTCAAGCAGGTGTCCGATGAAGGCGCAATTCTTGCGATCGTGCAGGACGTGATCGCCAAGAACGAAAAGGCGGTTGCGGACTTCAAGGCGGGCAAGAACGTCACCGGCTTCCTCGTGGGCCAGTGCATGAAGGCTTCCAAGGGTCAGGGCAACCCGCAGATCATCAACAAGCTGATTGCGCAAGAGCTGGCTAAGCTGTAATTTGGCTGCGTTCTTTTTCCTACGTGCAATGCGGAGGTAGTTGCTGTGAAAAAGTTAGGTTGGATAGGGATTGTTCTCGTTTTCGTCTTTTCATTGGCTGCCTGCGGCTCGCAAGAGCCGCAAGAGATCGTTTCGGAAGCACTTGGGGTGGATGCTTCCACTGGCAGTACGATGTCCAGTATGGACACGCATAGCGGCAATGGCGACGGCACTTCCTTTGTGGTGCTGCATTTTGACGGCGACGAGATGATAAAACAAATCAAGGCGGATGCCGCGTGGCAGCCGTTTCCGCTGGATGAAACCGTTCAGACGCTGGTTTATGGAGTATCCGATGCAACCAGCAGCATCGGTCCGTTTTTGACGGATGAGGATGGCAAAGCACTGGTGTCTGAGATCGCAAACGGATATTATCGTTTGATCGATCGTCAGGTGGAGGAAGATCAAGCGACCGGTGCGGATATCCTGAACAGGGCATCGTTTAATTTTACGGTGGGCCTGTATGACACCGATACCAATACGTTGTATTGCTGCGAACTGGACACCTGATAGAGAACATAGAAAAAGGATGCTGCATTTGCGGCATCCTTTTTTGTGTTTCATTCAAAATAGAATAAATCCTCAAATTTTTTGTCCAGCGCGATGCACAGGATGAGCGCGAGCTTGGCGGTCGGGTTGAATTGCCCGGTTTCGATGGAACTGATTGTGTTGCGTGACACACCGACCAGCTCTGCCAGCTGCGCTTGTGATAGACTTTTTTCAACGCGCGCTTCTTTCAAGCGGTTGTGCAGAATCAGTTTGTTGTCCATCACTCATCCCACCACACGCATCACATAGGTGATGAGGTTAGCTATGGCAAGAAAACCGCCTGCAATGGTAGTAAATAGCAAAGATTTTTCTTTGCTGAACCGATAGCGGGGATAAGCTTCGGCTGCAACATATGTCCAAAAGACTGCGGCCAGCGCGTCGTTTGACCGATTGGTACACATGTTGAAAATGAAGAGAAAAATCAGAACGATGATGAATGCGATAATGCCGATTTGTCTGCCCTGATCTTCCGCATTCTTTTTGCCTTCATCCGTGTTTTCACTGCGGCTTTTCGCCAGAATTTCTTCTTTGTTCATAAAGCACCTCTTTGTCTCTATCTACCGTTGCGCCAAGTTTACTTGGCGTATTTAGTATAACATGACAAGTAAACTTGTCAAGAAGGGGAGAAAATTTTTCTTGACAAAATGTGTGGTAGAACAAAAGTGGATACAAAATCTGCCCATCACGACGGGTGGTGTATTGTTTCCGGCGGGGGAAACGGGTATAATAGAGTCTGCGGGCGGGCAGAGGCTCGCCGCAGACAGAAAGGGAGGAATGTTCCTTGCAGATAGAGAAAACCCTGCATACGCTGTGTGAGCTGCCGGCGGTGAGCGGGTTTGAAGAACAGGCGGCACAGGCGGTTGCCGCGCTGCTGCGTTCGTTGTGCGATACGGTGGAGGTCGATCACAACGGCAATGTGCTGGGCTACAAGGGCTGCGGTCGTAAGCACGCTAAAACCGTGCTGCTTGACGCGCACCTTGACCAGATCGGCTTTGTTGTTACCGAGGTACTGGACGGCGGCTTTTTGCGCTTTGCGCCGGTCGGCGGCGTTGACCCGCGCATGCTGCTCGCCACCGAAGTGACCATTCTGGCGGACGAGCCGCTGTACGGCGTGGTGAGTTGTATGCCGCCGCACCTGCTCAAAGCGGGCGAACAGGATAAGGCGGTGCCGGTCGATCAAATGCTGATCGACACCGGGCTGGAAAACGCCAAGGAGAAAATCCGTATTGGCACGCCGATCGTGTTTGCGCAGAAGCCGGTGGGGCTGCTCGGCGGGCAGATTTGCAGCAAATGTCTGGACGACCGCGCGGGCGTGGCCGCCATTCTGCTTGCGCTGGAAAAGCTCAAAAAACACAAAAAGCGTCGCTGCAACATCGCGGTGCTCATCAGCGCGCAGGAAGAGGTCACCGGACTCGGCGCGCAGACCGGCGCGTTTGCAGTGCAGCCGGAATATGCGATCGCAGTGGATGTGACGCACGGCAAAACACCGGACGGCCCGTCGGACGGCGTGTTCGAGCTGGGCAGCGGCCCGGCCATCGGCGTGGGGCCGAACCTGCACCGCGGGCTGACCAAACAGCTCATCAAAACCGCGAAAGCGAACGATATCGACTATTCGCTCGAGGTGATGGAGGGAAACACGGGCACAAACGCATGGACCATGCAGATCGTCGCGCACGGTATTGCGACCGCGCTGTTGTCCATCCCGGAGAAATACATGCACACACCGGTTGAGGTGGTCAAAACGTCCGATGTGGAGGACGTAGCGGAATTGATGTATCGGTTCCTGTGCGACTTTGACGGGGAGGTGGAAGCATGACCGAACTGTTGAAAACGCTGTGCGCGCTGCCCGGTCCGTCGGGCTGCGAGGACGCAGTGCGTGAGTTTGTGCTCAAAACCGTAAAACCCTTTGCGGACGAAATCAAAACCGATGCCATCGGCAATGTGATGGTGTTTCGCAAGGGCAAAAAGACACTCGAGCGGCCGGTCGCTGTATGCGCGCACATGGATGAGGTCGGCGTGATCGTCAAAAAGATCACCGAGGACGGCATGCTCAAATTTGGTTTTGTCGGCGGGGTGGACCCGCGCGTCGTGATCGGCAAGGGCGTGCGGTTTGGCGATACGCGCGGCGTCATCGGCATCAAGGCGGTGCATTTGACGACTGCGGCTGAGCGTCGCACCATGCCCAAGACCAAGGATTTGTATATCGACATCGGCGCGACCAGCCGCGCGGCAGCCGAAGCCAAGGTGTCGCTGGGCGATTATGGCGTGTTCGATTCGGATGTCGTCCTGTTTGGTGACGGTCTCATCAAAGCCAAGGCGATCGACGACCGCATCGGCTGTGCGGCGCTGCTGACGCTGCTCGAGGAGCAGCCGCCGGTCGATACCTGGTTCTGCTTCACCGTGCAGGAAGAAACCGGCCTGCGCGGCGCGGCGAGCATGGCCTATGCGCTCGATCCGGGCTTTGCGCTGGTGATCGAGGGCACGACCGCAGCCGATTTGGCCGAAGTGAAGGATGGCAAAGCGGTTTGCCGCGTGCGCGGCGGCGCGGTCATTCCGTTCATGGACGGCGCAACGATTTATGATGCGTCGCTGTTCGAGCTGCTGCGTGATGCGTGCATCCGGCGCGGCATTCCGTGGCAGACCAAGACGCGCATTTCCGGCGGCACGGACGCAGGCCGCATCCATAAGAGCCGGGCAGGCGTGCGCGTGTGCGCCGTGGCCGCGCCCGTGCGCTATATCCATTCGCCGTCGAGTGTGGCGGCGCTGTCCGACTGCGAGGCGGTTTTGCAGGCCGCGCGCGCATTTCTGGAGGAACTGGGAGGAGAAACCGAATGAGCAAGGTTTTTGATTTATGGAACGAGGTCGGCGGCGCGTTCGGCCCGTCCGGCCGCGAGGATGCCGTGCGCGAGGCGATTGCGGCCATCGCGGGCGAATATATTGACGACGTGACGACCGACGCGCTGGGCAACATGATCTGCCGCAAAAAGGGCAGCGGCAAAAAGGTTCTGTTCGCCGCGCATATGGACTCCATCGGCGTGGTGGCCACCTATGTCGACGAAAAGGGATTTATCCGCTTTTCGCAGGTCGGCGGCCTGTTCAAGGGCGACCTCATCAACATCACGGTGCGGTTTGCTAATGGTACGCGCGGCGTTATTTCTTATGAGGAGAAAACGCCGTTTAAGGATTTGACGCTGGACAATCTGTTCATCGACATCGGCGCAAAGGACCGCGCAGATGCGGAAAAGCAGGTGCAGGTGGGCGACTTTGCCGTGTTTGAAGCGCCGCGCTTTGAGCAGAACGGCGTGCTGTGCGGCCCGTATCTGGATAATCGCATCGGCTGTGTGACGCTGCTGCGCGCGATGGAACAGGTAGGGGAGACGGACAACGATCTGTACTTTGTGTTCACGGCGCAGGAGGAAGTCGGTCTGCGCGGCGCGGGCGCGGCGGCGTTCGCCGTGCAGCCGGATGTCGCCATTGCGGTAGACGTAACCGACACGGGCGACCTGCCCGAGCGCAAAACGCCGATGGCGGTCGATATGGGTAAAGGCCCGACGGTCAAGGTGATGGATCGCTCGGTGATCTGCACGCCGGCGGTGTGCGCAGCGCTCGAACAGGCAGCTCACGACTGCGGCGTTGCCACCCAGCGCGAGATTTTGCAGTTCGGCGGCACGGATACGGCGGCGCTGCAAAAGGCGCGCGCGGGCGTGCAGGCAGGCGCGGTGTCCATTCCGACGCGCTATATCCATTCTCCGAGTGAGATGTGCGCGGTGAGCGATGTTGAGGACGCAGCAAAGCTGCTTGCGCGGTTTGCGGTGACTTTTGGAGTACAGAAGGCCTAAAAAACAATAGAAAACCGGACGGGATACGGAATATACCGTGTCCCGTCCGGTTTTTGATTGCCGGGAAATGGATGCGTGATGATACCAATGCTTTGCACGAAATAGCGGCATCCAGAAAATTTATTTTACATTACTTGGATCGCTTGAGCACTTCTACAAGGAACTTCCAGACGCGCTGCACCGAGCTGATGCTCATGCGCTCGCGGGGAGTATGGATTTCCATCAGATCGGGGCCGATGGAAACGCAGTCCAGATCGGGCATTTTGCCGGCAAACAGGCCGCATTCCAAACCGGCATGGATGGCTTCGATCTTGGGAGCCTTGCCGTACTGTTCCTCGAAAACCTGTGCCATCAGTTCGCGCAGGGGAGAGTGCTCCTGATACTGCCAGCCGGTGTATTCGCCCTCAAATTCCACGCGGCCGCCCAATTGCGTCATCAGGCAGATCATCCGGCGCTTGAGCATCTCCTTTTGAGAATCAATCGAGCTGCGCAGGCTGAATACCGCGCACAGCTCCTCTTCGGTCGTGGTCAGAATGCCGAGGTTGAGGGAAGTCTGCACCAGACCCGGAATGTCGGCACTCATGGCATGAATGCCGTTGGGCAGGCAGGTCAGCATGCAGATTACCTTGCCGGTGGTTTCTGCGTCCATCGGGTTCTGAGCCGCCGTTTCCGCTTGCGCGCGGACAAACAGGTTGGGGTCGGTGAGGTGGTACTCGGGTTTGAATGCTTCCGCCATCTCTGCGACCACATCGCGCGCTGCCGCTTCATCTGCGACCACAATGCTGGCAACCGACTCGACCGGAATCGCGTTGTTCTTCAAACCGCCGCTGACCGCCAGAATGCGCAGCTCGGTGCGCTCGGCAATGGCTTGCAGCACACGACCCATCAGCATGTTGGCGTTGGCGCGGCCTTTGTCGATCTCTGCGCCGGAGTGACCGCCGGTCAGGCCGCCGACCGTAACGCGCAGCGCGCAGCCGGAAAACGCGGCGCGGCGCAGCGGCAGGATGCAGGTGGTAGTGTTGCCGCCCGCGCAGCTGACCGTGAAAATGCCCTCGGCTTCGGAGTCCATGTTGATCATCTTGCGGCCTTTCAGCGGGCTGACATCGAGCGAATCCGCGCCCAGCAGGCCAATCTCCTCGTCAATGGTAAATACGGCTTCCACACGGGGATGTGCGATGTCATCGGCATCGAGAACGGCCAGCGCCATCGCAACAGCGATGCCGTCATCGCCGCCCAGCGTGGTGCCCTTGGCACGGATGAGGTCTCCATCGACTTCCAGATCCAGCCCTTCCTTGTCCATATCCTTGGTGTAGCCCGGCTCTTTTTCGCATACCATGTCCAAATGACCCTGCAAAATGATGGGTTCCGCCTGTTCGTAACCGGGCGTGGCCTCTTTGATGATAATGATATTGTTGTCGGCGTCCTGATGGTATTTCAGATTGCGCTCGCGTGCGAAAGCCGCGCACCAGTCGCTGATGGCCTTGGTGTTGCCGGAACCATGCGGGATGGCGCACATCTGCTCAAAAAAACCGAATACGCTTTGGGGTTCTAATTGTGCCAATACATTCATCGTGCAATACTCCTTTTTGAATTAGTTTATGATTTCCGTTTATAACGGGCGTTGCCGGCCGGTTCCAGAAGCTGCTGCTCCAGCATATAGCGGATCAGCTTTTTGGAAAAGGCGGAGGCGTCCTGCACTTCCACATGCTTGCGGGACCAGAACTGCCCGGCTTTGACATTTTTGACTTGGCGAGCAATTTCCTTTTGCGTGATGGTCGGATTTTGCTTCAGGTATTTGATTACACGGGCCGCGCTCTTGCTCAGCAGAATCCGTTCCAGATCGGCGGTCTGGGTCATGCTTCTGCGCAGCCCCCAGACGTACAGAATCGCGGTGGCTACGGCAAACAAAAAAATGCCGAGAATCATCTGTCCTGTCGTCATGGTGCTGCCTTGTCCTTTCCGCGAAACAGGATAAAACGATTGTTGTGCAAAATCTGCATATACTTGACCAGCCGGTCATACAAAGGTTCGGCTTGCTCGCCGAACTGCGCTTTCATCTTTTGTGCCAGCGCGCCGACGGTTTGCACGCCGTCGATCTCTTTCCACAGAAAACTGCCGTATGCATCCAGCTTGATGTGGCTGACGCGGGGGGTGTGAAAGAATTTCTGCGCAATGCGCGCATAAAAGCCGCGATGCACCATGTCTATGGTGACGATACCCTGTTCGTCTTGCGTCCAGCTGTTTTGCGGATTGATGACAGGGACAAAGTCCAGATAATTTTGCTGCTTCTTTGCCATATTATACACTCCTAAAATGATCAAATAGGGCTGCATACCAAAGTATACAGCCCTGTTTGGAAGAAAGCAATGTTTTTTATTTGGAGTTCTTCTGTTCTTTGACTGCGAAGAAGTACATGCTCAGCAGCAGCGCCGCAAACACGATCAAGCCGCCGATACGGCCGATGCTGAACGAGCCGCTCAGGTCGATGAACGCACCGACATTGCTGTCCGCGCCCATCGGGATGACGGCCAGCATAGCCAGCACAATGCCGACAATGCCTTCGCCGGCGATCAGGCCGGAAGAATACAGAATACCGGACTGGATGACCGTATTCTTTTCCTTCTCGGAGCCATACTTCCGCTTGTCAAGGAACCAACGCAGCACGCCGCCCAGCATAATCGGAACCGAGAGATAGATGGGCAGGTACAGGCCGAGGGAAACCGGCAGAACCGGAAGGCCCAGAATCTCGATAACCAGAGCGATAAACACGCCGGCAAAAACAAGGTTCCAAGGCAGGTTGCCGCCCATAACGCCTTCGACGATCATCTTCATCAGCATCGCCTGCGGCGCGGGCAGGGCATCCGAGCCGTAGCCGCCCCAAGCCATGGACAGCAGATAAAGGATACCGCCGATGGCAATAGAGGAAACAACCACGCCGATGATTTCACCGATCTGCTGCTTTCTGGGGGTGGAGCCAACCAAAAAGCCGGTCTTGAGGTCCTGCGAGGTATCGCCGGCAATCGCAGCGATCACGCAGATGATGCCGCCGATGACGATGGCGGCCGTCATGCCCTCCGCACCGACTGTGCCGGTGGATTTGAGCAGGATGGTGGAAATCAGCAGGGTAGCAATCGCCATGCCCGAAACCGGGTTGTTGGACGAGCCGATCAGGCCGACCATACGGGAGGACACGGTTGCAAAGAAGAAGCCGAAGACAATAACGATCAGCGCTGTGAAGAAGTTCAGCGGGATGGCAGGAATCAGCCACAGAGCCAATGCCACGATCAAGATACCGATCAGCACGGTGCGCATCGAGAGATCCTGCTCCGTACGCAGACTGCTGGCCTCGCGGCCCTTGCCGTAAACACCCATGGAATCCTTAAAGGTGCGGATAATCATGGGCAGAGATTTCAGCAGGCTCAGTACACCGCCGCAGGCCACCGCACCGGCGCCGATGTAACGCAGGTAGTTGCCCCACAGCGCGGAAACGCCGTTTTCAGCAACCTGCTGGCTGATGGTCATATCGGTGACAGGGAAGAGGATGGCGTCGCCGCCGAACAGGCACATGAGCGGCATGATGACCAGCCAGCCCAGCACACCACCGGCAAACAGGTAAGAAGAAACTCGCGCGCCGCAGATGTAGCCAACACCAGCCAGAGCGGGCAGCACATCAATTGGCTTTGTTGTTTAAGTAACAAATTTGTTTAATGCGATAAACAATCCTCCTGCTGTAAAATTCTCGATGTCCGTTCATGTAAATGCAGATGGTTCATCAACAACGATAACAAGAAAAGAGTACAGAAGTTTAGAGGCCAAAAACAAATACGGCGGATTTGATTTCAATAGCTTTTTAGACAAACAGGAGGAGCTTTTGGAAAAACATCAGTCGGATTTTGACTATAAGGAAGCCGTTGGCGAGGAGTCATCGAAAGATCACACAGAGGATATTGCCGAAGCCCGTCGTGAAGATCGGCAATGGCTGCAAGAATTTCGAGATGAGC
>DXDZ01000047.1 GCA_019115185.1 Candidatus Agathobaculum merdipullorum | reverse complement strand
CAGAATTTCCACCTTGCTTACGCCCTCCATCTGTTCCGCGCGGCGGAGCAGGTCTTCCACGGAGTATTTCATCTCCCCGGTGCGGGCGGAAATGGTCACGGATGCCTGCCCGCGCATCGGGATCGACTGATTGACCGTCAGCAGATTCGCACCCGAGCGAGCCATCAGCCCCAGAATGCTCGACAGCACGCCCGGCTGGTCGTGCAGCATAAAGTGGAAGGTCACGATCCGGTCGGTTGTCGCCTCGAAAAACGGGCGCACACCATCCTTATATTTATAGTACGCACTGCGCGACAGCCCGGCGATCTTCGCCGCTTCGCTTGCCGTCGCCGCCCTGCCCGAGGCAATCGCCTCATTTGCTTCGATCACACGCTGGAACACTTCCGGCAGCAGTGTGCGTTCGACCAGATAGTATTTTGGTTTCACCATGCGCTGTTTGTCCTCCCTAAAAAGACATGTGTCTTTCTCACGCTTTCCTATCATACCATAAGCCGACGCTAAGTGCAAGGGAATAACTGATAAATTTCCCGAATTTCCGCATTCGCTTTTGTCAAATATGACAAAGTGCTTGTCCTTTTCTGGTCAAATCGCGTATGGCTTTCTTTCGAGTGGTATGCTATACTATATAGACTTGTGAAAAAGAAACCGGAGACTGAAAAAATGCATCAAAAAAGTGTGAATGGTACCTTTACCTCTAAGATCGGCTTTGTACTGGCCGCAGTTGGTTCGGCAGTCGGCATGGGCAACATTTGGATGTTCCCCTACCGCACCGGTCAATACGGCGGCGCGGCCTTCCTCATCCCCTATTTGCTGTTTATCGCGCTGTTCGGCTATGTGGGCCTGTCGGGCGAATTCGCCTTTGGCCGCCTGACTGGCACCGGACCGATCGGCTCGTATGAATACGCGATGAAAACGCGCGGCAAAAAAGGCGGCGCTGTACTCGGCGCGATTCCTCTGTTCGGTTCGCTCGGCATTGCGATCGGCTATTCGATCATCGTGGGCTGGGTCGTCCGGTGCGCGTTCGGCGCACTGACTGGCTCGCTGATGAGCACCGAACCGGAAACCTACTTTGCGCAAATGAGCGCAACGCATCTGTCGAGTGTGCCGTGGCACACGATTGTTGTGGTGATAACGGTTGCAATCCTGATTTTCGGCGTTTCGGGCGGCATCGAAAAGATCAATAAGGTAATGATGCCCGCATTCTTCATCCTGTTCCTGATTATTGCGGTGCGCGTACTCTTCCTGCCCGGTGCGCTGGAAGGATATAAGTATCTGCTCGTCCCCCAGTGGGAATACCTGCTCAACCCCCGCACATGGATTATGGCAATGGGACAGGCGTTCTTCTCGCTGTCGGTGACCGGCTCAGGCATGATTATCTACGGCTCCTACCTTTCCAAAAAGGAGGATATCGTGCATTCCTCGTGCATGACCGCGGTGCTCGATACCTGCGCAGCCATGCTGGCGGGCTTTGCGGTCATCCCGTCGGTATTCGCCTTTGGACTGGACCCGGCTTCCGGCCCCAAGCTGCTTTTCATCACGCTGCCGCGTGTGTTCCAGCAAATGCCGCTCGGACGGCTGTTCGCTTTCCTGTTCTTCATCTCCGTGCTGTTCGCGGGCATCACTTCGCTGGCGAACATGCTGGAAGCGGTTTCCGAAGCCGCGCAGACGCGCCTCAAGCTGAACCGTAAGGCAGCCGTTCTGGTAGCCGGTGTGGCAACATTGGCCGTTGGCTTGCTGATTGAGCAGGAAGCCCTGATGGGCCGCTGGATGGACATTATCACAATCTATGTTGTGCCGATCGGCGCGATTCTGGGCGCGGTAATGATCTACTGGGTGCTCGGTGTCAAAACCATCAAAAAAGAGCTGATGGACGGCCGTGACAAGCCCCTCAGCCCAGCGTATGATTTTCTGGCCAAGTATGTGTATGTATTCCTCGCCGCGGTTGTCGTGATTTGCAGCTTTGTGATTCCCGGCGGCATCGGCTAAAAAAGCACAAAGGAGCGGTAACCCGCTCCTTTTTCTTTTTACGCTGCACACAAAAAATCCCACGGTTTCCCGTGGGATTTTTCATTGCAGAAATTATTTCTGATCGTCCGAATGAATGATCGCGGCCTTTTCTTCCTCGTCCGACGCATCTGCGTCAGCGGTCTCAGCGGCGCTTTCCGGCGCCTTACCGACCTTGGCATCGAGTTCTTCCTTCAGTTCGGTCATCAGGTCCTCACCGACCACCTTATCCGGTACGACTTCGCCGTTAAACACCTTGACGAAGGTATCACCGTCCATGGTTTCGTTGCGGATCAGATATTCCGCCACGCGGGTCATCTGCTCCAGATGCTCGCTCAGCAGATTTTTGCAGGCGCGGTACGCCTCCTCAATGATGCGATGGATTTCATCGTCGATCTCCGCGGCCTTGACCTCGGAATAGCCCTTGCCCGCTGCAAAATCGCGGCCAAGGAAGATTTCTCCGCTGTCCGAACCGTAATCGATCGGGCCGATCTTCTCGCTCATACCGTAGCTGGTGACCATCGCGCGTGCCATCTGCGTGGCCTGCTTAATATCGCCGTATGCGCCGGTCGAAATATCCTCCATCGTCAGCTGCTCGGCTACGCGGCCGCCCAAGCAGACGATGATATATTCCTCCATATACTTACGGGTGCGGTAAGCCTGATCCTCCTCAGGCAGCGGCATGGTAAAGCCGCCTGCACCGGAAGAACGCGGGATGATCGTGACATGATGCACGGGGTCCTGCGTCGGCAGCACATGGAAGCAGATCGCGTGGCCCGCCTCATGGTACGCCGTCAGACGCTTATCCTTGTCGGTGATGATGTGGCTCTTCTTCTCCACACCCATAACCACCTTGAGCAGGGACTCCTCGATCTCCTCCTGAGAAATCAGCTTTTTATTGCGGCGCGCCGCCAGCAGCGCTGCCTCGTTGAGCAGATTTTCCAGATCCGCGCCGGTGAAGCCCGCCGTGGTCTTGGCAATATCCGCGAACTTGACGTCCGGGTCAAACTGCTTGTTGCGCGCATGCACCTTGAGGATTGCCTCACGGCCCTTGACATCCGGCGCACCGACATAGACCTGACGGTCAAAGCGGCCCGGACGCAGCAGCGCGTTATCCAGAATATCCTTACGGTTGGTTGCCGCAATGACGATGACGCCTTCGTTTGCGCCGAAGCCGTCCATCTCAACCAGCAACTGGTTGAGCGTCTGCTCGCGCTCGTCGTGTCCGCCGCCGAGGCCTGCGCCGCGCTGACGGCCGACCGCGTCGATCTCGTCGATGAACACGATCGCCGGCGCGTTTTTCTTGGCCTGCTCGAACAGATCACGCACACGGGATGCGCCGACACCAACATACAGCTCAACGAAGTCCGAACCAGAGATCGACAGGAACGGTACGCCTGCCTCACCCGCGACCGCACGCGCGATCAGGGTTTTACCGGTGCCCGGAGGGCCGACCAGCAGCACGCCCTTAGGGATGCGCGCGCCGATCTGCACGAACTTCTGCGGGTTTTTCAGGAACTCAACAATCTCCTGCAGCTCCGCTTTTTCTTCATCCGCACCGGCCACATCGTTGAACGTCACCTTGCGCTTATCGTCCTGCGCCAGCCGCGCACGCGCCTTGCCGAACTGCATCGGGCCTGCGCCGCCGCCGGACTGTTTGTTCATC
>DXDZ01000046.1 GCA_019115185.1 Candidatus Agathobaculum merdipullorum | reverse complement strand
TACGTTACACTGGTCTTGCTTTGGTTTTGTGTTCACAAACTAAGCCTAAAGCAAAAAGGCAGGCAAGGCAACCCTTTTCGGGCTGCCCTGCCCGTCTTTTTTTCTTTGGCCTATTTTGCAACAGGCCCTTTCATAAAAAGGCGGGCTCAGCCCGCCTTTTTATACCAGTGCAGAGCAAAGTTTCGCATGTCGGAACTTTGCGCAGCTTGGGACGCATCCGCGCATGGACGCGGTGCGTTCCCCCTCGATCGAGCCTGTACGGTTCGATCGAAGAATCAATCAACGAGCTTGTCCAGCTCCTTGACATACTCGGTGCCGGTCGCGGTCTTGTGCTCTGCCTGCTTGGCGTACAGCCCGACCACGGCCGCCGACTTCTTGATCGCCTGCATGGTACCCGCACCGGCGACACAGCCGCCCGGGCAGGCCATGCCTTCGAGCAGATAGCCGTTGTACTTGCCGGCCTTGGCCGCCTGCAACATCTTGCGGCACTCGCGCAAGCCCTCGGCGTTGACCACTTTAATTTCCCGATCCGGGTATTTCTCCTTGATGACGTTGACGACCGCCTGCGCCACACCACCCGAAACCGCAAAGTTACGGCCGTCGGCGGAGGCGTCGTTGACGCCGTGCGGATCTTCGGGCAGGGACTCAAGATCGACATGACGCGCGTCGAAAATACCGGTCATTTCCTCAAACGTCAGCACGAAGTCCACTTCGCTGCGGACATCCTTACGCATCGCTTCCAGCTTCTTTGCCGCGCAGGGGCCAATAAATGCCACCTTTGCGTCCGGATGATGATGCTTAATCAGGCGCGCGGTCAGCGTCATGGGCGTCAGCGCCATCGAGATGCACTCCGCCTGATCGGGGAACATTTTCTTTGCCATCACGGACCATGCCGGGCAGCAAGAAGTACCCATGTACGGCAGCTTTTCCGGCACTTCCTTGACAAAGTCGTCCGCTTCCTGTGCCGCGCACAGGTCAGCGCCGATCGCAACCTCCAGAATATCAGCAAAGCCCAGCTGCTTCATCGCAGCGCGCAGCTTGCCCGGCGTGACCTTGGGGCCGAACTGGCCGACAAACGCCGGAGCGACAGCGGCGTATACACGCTCGCCTGCCTGAATGGCACGAATCACCTGGAAAATCTGGGACTTGTCCGCAATTGCGCCGAACGGGCAGTTAACCAGACACATGCCGCAGGATACGCACTTTTCATAATCGATATCGGCCTTGCCGTTCTTATCGCTGTGGATCGCGTCCACGCCGCAGGCCGCGGCACACGGACGCACCTGATGAATGATGGCATGATACGAGCAAACATCCACGCAGCGGCCGCACTTGATGCATTTTTCCTGATCGATGTGCGAACGTCCGTTATAGCGGTCGAGCGTGATGGCGCCCTTGGGACAGACCTCAACGCACGGGTGCGCCAGACAGCCCTGACAGCCGTCGGTGACCATGATCTCGTTTTCCTTGCACGCATTGCAGGCAAACTTGATGATGTTGACCAGCGGCGGCGTGTAGTAGGTTTCTTCGCGGGTTGCGGCTTCAATGTTGTCCGACACCGGCGAATGCTCCGCCGCATTGCGGCAGGGCAAGCCCATTGCCAGACGCAGGCGTTCGCCGACGATCGCGCGCTCGAGGAAAATGTCGTTGCGGAAATTGCCGACCTCGCCCGGAATGATTTCATACGGGAGCGCTTCGATTCGCCTGTCCGTCGGCCACTCCGTGTGGTAAGCCATACGGGCCACCTCGCGGAAAATACGACGGCGGATCTCCTGAATGCGGGTCTCTACGCCTCTCATAGTTTTCATATCCCCCTTGTATTCAAGTCGTTCATTTGGATGCAGGGTGGTACACTGCCCCTACGATAGGGCATATCCATACCTATTATCAGAATACCGCAAAGCGGGAATCTTGTAAAGACATAAATTGTAGAAAATTTAACAATTTTCCGCCCTCACATTTTACACATTTATCCTGCCGGTAAATACCGGGAGTACATCAATAGACATACTCAAATTCCAGATCACCGATGACGACGAAATCGCCCTCCTGCACGCCCATCTGCTCAAGTTTGTCGTATACACCCGCGCTCTTGAGCATGCGGTCCATATACTGGCGGGATTCATAGTCATCGACGTTGACCGAGCCCATGATCTTATCCACCCATGCGCCCGAAACAACGTAGAAATCCTCGACCTTTTCGACCATCCAGTCGCGCTCGCCCGTGGTATCCTCGGGCGTTTCGACGAACTCCGGCTCGTAGGTGAACACCGGCGGCAGCTGCTGCAACTCGTTCCACGTCAGGCGCATCAGTTCCGCGACGCCCTGATTGGTCGCGGCAGACAGCTCCGCAAACAAAAAGCCGTGCTCTTCGGCATACTTTTTCAGTTTTTCGACCGGCTCGCGGTCATCGCCCAGCAAATCGACTTTGTTTGCCACGATGATCTGCGGACGCGCCGCCAGAAATTCGCTATAACCGGCAAGCTCCGCGTTGATTTTCTCGATATCGTCGAGCGGATCGCGCCCCTCGCTGCCCGCGGCATCCACCAAATGCAGCAGCAGACGGCAGCGATCAATGTGGCGCAAAAAGTCGTGTCCCAGGCCCGCGCCTTCAGCTGCACCCTCGATGATGCCGGGGATATCTGCCATGACGAAGCTCTGCTCCTCCCCGACCGACACCACGCCCAGATTGGGCACCAACGTGGTGAAGTGGTAGTTTGCGATCTTGGGCCGTGCCGCCGACACCATGCTCAGCAGCGTAGATTTGCCGACGTTCGGGAAGCCGACCAGACCGACGTCCGCGAGCAGTTTGAGCTCAAGGATGATGTCGCGCTCAACGCCCGGCTGACCGGGCTTGGCAAAACGCGGCGCCTGACGGGTCGGGGTGGCGAAGTGCGTGTTGCCCCAGCCGCCGTTGCCGCCCTTGGCCGCGATGAACGGCTCATCGTCCGACAGGTCCTTGATGACCTGCCCGGTTTTCTGGTCGCGGATGATCGTGCCGCGCGGCACGCGGATAATTAAATCCGCACCGTCCTTGCCCTTGCAGCGCTTGCTGCCGCCGTTTTCACCTGCACCGGCAACATATTTCTTCTTATAGCGGAAATCCAGCAGCGTGGACAGGTTATCATCTACCTTGAAGATGACCGAGCCGCCACGACCGCCGTCGCCGCCATCCGGTCCGCCGGATGCAACATACTTTTCGCGGTGGAAGCCGACCTTACCGTCCCCGCCCTTGCCGGACACAATTTTGATCTTGGCAATATCAATAAACACAGGAAATCCTCCTTTCGTGCGGTTGTTAAAACAAAATCCCAGACAGTCGTCTGGGATTTTGTCTATACTCAATTGTTTACTGCGGGTAAACGGAAACCTGCTTGCGGTCCTTGCCCAGGCGCTCGAAACGAACAACGCCCTCGACCTTTGCAAACAGAGTGTCGTCCTTACCGCGGCCTACGTTCAGACCCGGATGGATCTTCGTGCCGCGCTGACGGACGAGAATGTTGCCCGCCGGAACGGTCTGACCGTCCGCACGCTTAACACCAAGGCGCTTTGCCTCGGAGTCACGGCCGTTCTTGGTAGAACCTACGCCCTTTTTATGAGCGAAAAACTGTAAGCTAATCTTCAGCATCTGTGTGCACCTCCATTACGCTCAAAAATTCCGAATAATTCTGTTCCAGCTCGGTGAAATGCAGCCGGAGCGCCTGAAGCGCATCCTGTCCGCGCTCCATCCCCGCGCCTTCGGGCAGGGTGATGCGGATATGCGCACCGTCATCCTCGATCAGAGTATCGACCGGGATGCGCTGTACGTCAAACAGCAAAGCATGGGTCAGCATGACCGCGCTGGAAATCGCCGCGCAAACGATGTCCTCGCCCTCGTCCGCGTAGCCCGCGTGACCGAGGATGTCCACCAAAAGGAGTTTGTCCTCCCGCGACGAAAATGTGACCTTCGTCACAGCCTTACGCCTTGATGGACGCGATGGTCACCTTGGTGTACGGCTGGCGATGGCCCTGACGCTTGCGGTAACCCTTCTTGGGCTTCATCTTGAAGATGTTGATCTTCTTGCCCTTGCCGGTCTTTTCCACCGTGCCGGTTACAGCGGCGCCGGAAACGTAAGGAGCGCCGACGGTCAGTGCGTCGCCCTCGCCTACGGCCAGAACCTCGTCAAACGTAACGGTCGCGCCGTCCTCTACGCCGAGCTTCTCCACGTAGATCACGTCGCCCTCAGATACCTTGTACTGCTTGCCGCCAGTTTTCAAAATGGCATACATGTTGGTTTTCCCTCTCTTTCGTTGTAGAGTCACGCTTGGCACGGCGGCGACCGGGATTCGGGCGCACTTAACAGAAGCCAATGCACAATGCGGCTTTTAGTAGCATAACACAAGCGGCAGGACTGTGTCAAGTCCTGCCGCGCGTTTTTTTGCATTTTTATGCGAAGAAACTCGATACAAAGGCGTACATCCCGCTCGGCACGGTGGTTGCGCTGCCGGTGGCGGCGCGGTCCATGCTGACAAAGCCCTTATCGCCCTCCGCCAGACCGATGACCCGGTCGGAAAACAGCACCCAGCAGGTGCAGGCAGGCGCGTCGCCCTCGACGACGGAGTAGCCCTCTGCATTGTCACGATAAGCGGTCAGCTTATCCTGCAAATAACCCGCGGGAACGCTCAGATACTGATACTGCGAGCCTGTGCTGCGCACCACATATACGCCCTCCGTCAGCTGCGGAATGAGCGCAGTCAGATCGTCGGTCTGCGCCGTGGTCGGGTCAGGCAAAGCAGCCACCAGCCCTGCAAGCATGGTCTGGTTATCCTGCGTTAAGGTATTCACCTGCTCGGTGAGCGTGTTTTTTTCCCCGTTCAGCGTTTCGATCTGCTTATTCAGTTCGCCGATCTTGCCGCCGCGCGACAAAAACAAAATGAAAAACAGCAGCGCCAACAGGAAGAACGCCAATACCGCAATGCAGAGCAACATACGGTAATTGAGTTTGATCGGTTTTGCAGACGAACGGCGGTTTGCCGTGTTTCGTTCCACGGGAGCCCCTGCAATGCGGTCTCCGATCCGGTGTCCGGATGCTCTTCTATCGCCCATCACTTTGTGGGGTTCTCGATAACCTTGACTTCGCCCGAAGCGCAGCCAACGATTATCCGTTTGCACATGTTCAGGAACAGGCCGTGCTCCAAAACACCTACGATGCCGCTGATCTTTTCGCGCACGTCCTCAATATCAAAGCCTGCGCCCAGATGCAGGTCGGCAATAAAGTTGCCATTATCGGTTACAAAGGTCTTGCCGTCACGCACACGCAGCACCGGATGAAAGCCGTATTCCTCCATCTTGGCCATCGCCTGCTTGGAGCCGTACTGCGCGATCTCAACCGGCAGGTGGAACGCGCCGATCTTGTCCACCAGCTTGCTCTCGTCCATGATCCAGATGACTTCTTTGGCGAGCGTTGCGACCACCTTCTCGCGGTACAGCGCGCCGCCGCCGCCCTTGATTGCGTTAAACTGCGGATCGATCTCGTCCACGCCATCAATGGACAAATCGACGTGATCGACCTGATCGATCGTCAGCAGCGGGATACCCAGCTCACGTGCCTGCGCTTCCGTGGCCTTGGAGGTCGGGATCGCCTGAATTTTCAGACCATTTTTCACCATTTCACCCACCGCATTTACCATATGATAAGCGGTCGAACCGGTGCCCAGACCGACAACCATGCCGTCCTTTACGTATGTAGCGGCCTTATCGCCGGCCAGCTTTTTCATATCCATTGTTTTTCCTCCCTGCCGTCCGCGCCGGTTGTTCCCGGCAGCCTTAGTACTTTCATTATAAAGTGATTGGCAAAAAAGGTCAATCATTTCCGCGCAAAAGCAGGGCAGTTTATACGCGGTTTTGCAATTTGGCAGCCTTGAGCGTGTTCTTCATCAGCATGGTAATGGTCATGGGGCCTGCGCCGCCCGGCACCGGCGTCATGAAGGAGGCCTTTTCCGCGACTGCCGGATCGACATCGCCGCAGACCTTGCCCTCGGCGTTGCGGTTGATGCCCACGTCGATGACGACCGCGCCGTCCTTGACCATATCGGGGGTAATAAAGCCTGCCTTGCCAATTGCGGCGACCAAAATATCCGCGCGGCGGCAAATCTCGTCCAGATGCTGCGTGCGGCTGTGGCAGATCGTCACCGTGCCATGGCGGTGCAGCAGCAGCATGCTCATCGGCTTGCCGACGATATTCGACCGGCCGACCACAACGCACTCTTTACCCTTGGGGTCGATCTGATACTCGTCGAGCAGCTCCATCACGCCTGCGGGCGTGCAGGGCACAAAATCGAAATTGCCGGTCATGATCTTGCCGACGTTGACCGGATGGAACGCATCGACGTCCTTCTTCGGGTCGATGGCGTCGATGACCGCCTGCTCAGAGATGTGCTTCGGTACAGGCATCTGGCACAGGATGCCCGAAATCTGCGGGCTTTGGTTGAGCTGCGCGATCAGACCGAGCAGTTCTTCCTGCGTGGTTTCCGCGGGCAGCGCGTATTTTTCGCTGTAAATACCGCACTCGGCGCACGCTTTTTCCTTGTTGCGGACGTAGATTTCGCTCGCCGGGTCGTTACCGACGATGATGACCGCGAGGCCGGGCGTAATGCCCTGTTTTTTCAGCGCCTCGGTCTCTGCCAGAATGCTGCCGCGCACCTTGGCCGACAGCGCCTTACCGTCCATTCTTACTGCACCCATAAAGAGATCCCCCTTAATTTTCTGTCTGTTTTTCTGTTTTGGTTGTCGCTGTTTCCGCTGCGTCTGCGGTATTCTTCTCTGCTTTCACGGGTGTTTCCTCTGCCGCATCGCTCTCCTGCTGCGCAGGCTCAGCCTTGGGCGGCACATAGAACGCCTTGGCGACCTTCAGGCGATTATACTTGCGCACCAGCAGCGCAATCGCCACGATGCAGCTGACCGCCGCCAGCACCTGTGAAACGCGCAGCGTGCCGATATACAGGCTGTCCGTGCGCAGGCCCTCGATCCATGCGCGGCCCAGTCCGTACCACGCGACATACAGCAGCGCCATCTCGCCTGGGAATTTGCGCTTTATCGAGTAGAAATGCAACGCGATAAAGCCAATGAGATTCCACAGCGATTCGTACAAAAACGTCGGATGTACGGCGGCCGCGCCGTCAATCGACATGCCCCAAGGCAGATCGGTCGCGCCGCCGTGCGCCTCAGCATTGACAAAATTGCCCCAGCGGCCGACGCACTGGCCAATCAGCAGGCCGAACGCCGCCAGATCGCACAGGGTGGCAAACGAGAGCTTTTTGACGCGGCTGTAAATATACAACGCGATCACCACACCGATCACCGCGCCGTAGATGGCAATGCCGCCGTTCCAGACTGCGATGATCTCATTCGGGTGCTGGCTGTAATAGCCCCATTCAAATATCACATAGTAGATGCGCGCACAGATGATGCCCACCGGCACGCAGATGATCAGACAGTCCATCAGATTGTCCGATGTGCAGCCGAATTCCTTGACACGCGCGTTGACATACAGCGCCGCCAGCACAAAGCCGATGCAGATGATGATGCCATACCAGTAGATATCCTTACCGAATACGTTCGCGGCGACGCGATTGATCTGAAAATCCAGCCCGAGCGCTGGGAAAGAGATTGCATGTTCCATGATGTTTGCTTCCTTTGTTGTCGAAATCTTATTGGGGCAAAACGACCGACATGGAAGATCGGTCGCGCTGCGCCCAGCGGGCGAATACCGCCTGCACATCCTGCGGTGCGATGGTGTCGAACAGGGCGGCAAAGTCCGCATAATGCTCCCCTGCGAACAGGCAGGTCGCCTCCTGCCGCGCATACACCTCCGGCACATCCAGAACCCGCAGATACAGGCCGTACATCGCCTTTTTCATGCGGTCAAACAGCGCTTTTTCTACGCCTTCGTGCGCCAGACGCGCGGTTTCGCCCTCGATTGCTGCACGAGCGGCTTCTGGGTCACGGCTCTCGCCGCCCAGCAGCGCCATCGCCCCTTCCGGAATGAGCGTATAATCCGTATCGAAATCCCGGCCAATCAGCCGCTTTTCGTACAACTCCGCATACAGCGGTGCGGTGTCACCGCACAGAATACGCACCGCCAGTTCGCCCAGCAGCTTGCGGCGCAGGCGGCTTTCGCCCGCCTCGAGCGGTGCATCCTTAAAGCCCAGCATAAACTGCGGCCGCGATACCGGCATCCGGCGCATAACGATCAGCTCGCTGACCGCGTCGCGGCGCTCGCCGTAGTGCCGCTCCCCGATTTCGGGTGCGTCGGCGGGCGAATACTGCGCCGCCATGCGGCAAACTTCGTCAAAGTCCGCCGTGCCGCACACGATCAGCGCCATATTTTTCGGACTGTAAAACGCGCGGTGGCAGGTATAAAGCACCTCAGGCGTGATGCGCGCGATGCTCTCCACACTGCCCGCAATCGGCACGCGCACCGGATGATTGCGGTACATCCCCTCGAGCGCGCCGCAGAACAACTGCCAGCCGGGGGTGTCATCCATCATGCCGATCTCCTGCCCGATGATGCCGCGCTCCTTGGCGACATTTTCCTCGGTGAAATACGGCGTAAACACAAATTTCAGCAAAATTTCAAGATTTTCCTCAAACCGCTCGGTGCAGGAAAAGTGATAGGCCGTCATGGTGTGGCTGGTGAAAGCATTGGGGCTTGCCCCAGTGCGCGCAAACTTTTGCAGCGCGTTACCGTCCTCATCCTCGAACATCTTGTGCTCAAGAAAATGCGCCACGCCGGCAGGCGTGTCATAGCGCGTCCCCTCGAACGTGAAGGACGCATCGACCGAACCGAAATTGGTCGCAAGAATCGCAAACGTCTTGCCGAAGCCCTCCTTGGGCAGATAGCACACGCGCAGACCGTTGTCCAGCGTGCGCTCCTCCGCGCGCTCGCGCAGGGCGGTCCAAACCTTACTCATTTCGCCGCCCCCTTCATAAAGTATACTGTGTCGAGTGCGGTCGCCTGTGCCGCAGCGACAATGCGCGCGCGATCGACCGTTTCGACCTGTGTGATGCGCTCTTCAGGCGAGATAAGCATGCCCCCAGCAGCCTGACCGAGCCAATACCGCTCAAGCGTCAGCGGATCATCCAGCATCGCGCCCCAGTTGGTGGTCAGCGTGCGGCGCGCGCCGTCGATCTCCGCGTCCGTGATGTCGCCTTCGCGGCAGGCATCCAGCTGGCGCAGGATCTCATCCCGTGCGACTGCAAACTTATCGTTTTCAATGCCGGAGTTCACCATCATAATACCCTTGGACGCGATAAACTGCGCGCTTGCATAATAGCAGAGCGACTGCTTTTCGCGCACGTTCAGGAACAGCTTGGAACTGGTCGAGCCGCCGTACAGCGTTTGGAACATCCAGTAGGCGGCCGCGTCCCCACCGGTCAGGCTGGCCCCGCCCGTGCGGAAGCCGAGCGACAGCTTGCCCTGCGTGACCGCCTCTTCCTCGATGATTTCTCGCACCGCTCCTTTGGGCTGCGCCAGCACACAGGTTTCGGGCAGCGTGCCCGCACCGGTTCGCGCCTGCGCCAGCGGCGTTTGCGCAAACATGCCTTCCACCGCTTCCGGTGCAAGCGGCCCGCAGTAAAACAGCTCAAGCTGCGCTTCTTCCAGCGCACGGCGGTAGGCTGCGTACAGCTTTTTCTCAGTGATTTTCTCGGCCTGCTCTTTGGTGCCGTACACCGGCTGTCCATATGCCTCCTCCGCGCACATCAGCTGCGTCAGGCGCAGCGGCGCCCATGTGCGCGGGTCATTTTTCTGCGCCGCAATGCGGTCGATCAGGTTTTCTCGCTCGCCCGCCGTGTAATCCGGGCAGAATACGCCCTCCTGCGTGTACGGGTCGCACAGCAGCTCGGCCAGCAGGCGGATAACGCCTGCCGTCAGGCCGTTCGCGCCCGGCGCGCAGCTTTCATCAATACAGTCGGACAGAAAGCCCACCGCCAGATGTTCGCCTTCCTTGCGCACAACTGCCTCGATGCGCGCGCCGTACAGTTCATCCAGCTCCGCGCCGATGGCACGCAGGTCAGGCAAACGCTTTGTCCCGCGCCGCAGCACATGCGGCAGGCAGGCGCGCAGCGCCGCGTCCGGTCCGCCCAGCGGCAGCAGCAGCACTGCCCGCAAAACCGCACGCTTGAATTTCGGCGTGGTCACGCAGGTAAGGTTCACCCCCGCGGCCAGCTTTTTCCGCGTCACTTGTTGCATGATTTCCCTCATTTCCGGAAAAATTTTTCCATGGGCATTATTATAGCATCATTGGGAGTATGAAGCAAACGTATATTATGTGAACAAAATTCGTGTTCTCCGCTATTTTTCCCTTGACACCGCGACAAATATACGGTAGAATAATCACGTTCGATGTAAAGGCGAAACACTTTACACTATTCAGGGAGGCCCGCCGATGAAAGGCAAACCGCTCGAAATGAGCCTGCTGTTCGACTTTTACGGCGAGACGCTCACGGAAAAACAGCGCGAGCTGTTCGACCTGTATTATAATGAAGACCTTTCGCTGGCCGAGATCGCCGAGCACGCGGGCATCACCCGTCAGGGGGTGCGCGACAGCATCAAGCGCGCGGAACACGCGCTGCGCGAGATGGAGGAAAAGCTCGGTTTGGTCGCCCGCTACGGCGGCACTGAACGGTGCGCGGAAGAGCTTTCCCGTCAGGTCGCATTGCTTTCCGCGCTCAACGCCGACAAACTGCACAGCCGCGAAGCGGAGGACATCCTCTCCCGCATGGCGGCGCTGCTCGAACAGCTCAGGCAGGAGGCTTAACATGGCATTTGAAGGCCTTACCGAAAAAATTTCATCCGCATTCAAGCACCTGCGCAGCAAAGGACGGCTGACTGAGTCCGACATTAAGGAGGCCATGCGCGAAATCCGTATGGCGCTGCTTGAGGCCGACGTCAACTTCAAGGTTGCCAAGGACTTCATCAAGGCGGTCACCGAAAAGGCGACCGACGCGGAAATCCTCGAAAGCCTGTCCCCCACCCAGCAGGTTATCAAAATTGTAAACGAAGAGCTGATTGCGCTGCTTGGCGGCCAGACCACCCGTCTGACCATCTCGCCCAACCCGCCCACCATCGTGATGATGGCAGGACTTCAGGGCGCAGGCAAGACCACCAACTGCGCCAAGCTCGCCGCGCTTCTGCGCAAGCAGCAGCAGCGGCGTCCGCTGCTCGTCGCGTGCGACGTTTACCGCCCCGCAGCTATCGACCAGTTAAAGGTGGTCGGCAAGCAGCTGGACATTCCGGTGTTCGACGAAGGGCAGGGCGATCCGGTCGAGATCGCCAAGCACGGCGTAGACTACGCCCGCAAAAACGGCTTCGATCTGGTGTTCCTTGACACCGCAGGCCGTCTGCACATCGACGAAAAGCTGATGGACGAGCTGAAAACCATCAAGGCGGAAGTCAAGCCCACCGAGATCATTCTGGTCGTTGATGCGATGACCGGTCAGGACGCGGTCACGGTCGCACAGACCTTCGACGAAGCGCTTGGCATCGACGGTGTACTGATGAGCAAGATGGACGGCGACGCCCGCGGCGGCGCGGCCCTCTCGGTCAAGGCAGTCACCGGCAAGCCGATCAAATTCATCGGCACGGGCGAAAAGCTCGATAACATCGAGCCGTTCTACCCCGACCGTATGGCAAGCCGTATTCTCGGCATGGGCTACGTGCTGACGCTGATCGAAAAGGCGCAGGAGTCCTTCGACCAGAAGCAGGCCGCCGAAACCGCAAAGAAAATGATGGCCGGAAAGCTGACGCTGACCGACTTTTACGATCAATTACAGCAGATGAAAAACATGGGCTCGATGGAGGAAATGCTCGGCATGCTGCCGGGTATTGACGCAAAAGCCCTCGCCGGTGCGAAAATCGACGAAAAGCAGATGGCGCACACCGAAGCCATCATCCAGTCCATGACCCCCAAGGAGCGGGATAACCCCTCCATCATCAATTTTTCGCGCAAAAAGCGCATCGCGGCGGGCTGCGGCCTGTCGATCGAGCAGGTCAACAAGCTGCTCAAGCAGTTTGAGGCCATGCAGAAAATGACCAAGCAGCTTTCCGGCCTTGCCCGCGGCGGCAAGGGCAAAAAGCGCCGCGGCTTCCCCGGACTCGGCGGTCTCAAGCTGCCGTTCTGACCCACATTTGTTTGTAAAGAAATTTACAATAGATCAATTTCTATTTCAGAGGAGGTGAATCATCCATGGTAAAGATCAGACTGCGCCGTCTGGGCGCGAAGAAGGCTCCGTTCTACCGCATCGTTGTCGCTGATTCCCGTTACCCGCGTGACGGCCGTTTCATCGAAGAGATCGGCACCTACAACCCGCTGACCGATCCGGCTACCGTCAATGTTGACGCTGACCGCGCTCAGGAGTGGATCAAGAAGGGCGCTCAGCCGACCGACACGGTTCGCGGCATCCTGAAGAAGGCCGGTGTGCTGAATTGAGTGAGGCTATCGAAATGAAAGAGTTATTGACCTATATTGTCAAAAATCTGGTTTCCGAGCCGGATGCGATTGCCATCACCGAGGAGATCGACGGCGATAATGTCACCTTTTCCCTGCGCGTAGCGCCTGGGGACATGGGCCGCGTCATCGGTCGTCACGGCCGCATCGCAAAGGAAATCCGCACACTCATGAAAGCGGCAGGCAATCGCGAAAACAAGCGTGTAACAGTCGATATTCTTGACTGAATCGACGGGAACCCGGTTTCCGGCGATAAACGCCGTATAAAAATCGCCGCAGCGCGGCGATTTTTTGTTATCTGCGCGCGTTTTCCGCGCGCCATTCCCCCAACGAAAGCGGAGGAGACAACATGCCCAAACAATTTTTAGAGGCCGGCAAAATCGTCGGCACGCACGGCGTGCGCGGCGACCTCAAGGTGCAGAGCTGGTGCGACAGCCCCGAGGTGCTGTGCGACTTTGACACCCTATATCTGGACGAAAAAACGCCGGTGACGGTGGAAAAAGCACAGGTCCACAAAAACGTAGTGCTGATGCACCTCAAAGGCATTGACACGGTCGAAGCTGCCGAAGCGCTGCGCGGTCGCGTGCTGCATCTTGACCGGGAAGACGTAGACCTGCCGGACGATCTGGTGTTCATTCAGGACATTCTCGGCTTTACCGTGCACGACCGCCGCACGGACCGCGAGGTCGGCAAGCTGGGTGACGTACTGACCACCAACCCCGCGCACGATATGTACGAAATCAAGACCACCGAGGGCCGTCTGGTCTATGTACCGGCCGCCAAGCCCTTTTTGCAGGAAATCGACATGCAGGCGGGCGTGATCTATATTGAGAGCATCGAGGGACTGCTGGAATGAAGATCGACATTATGACGCTGTTTCCCGAGATGATCGACGCGGTCATGCGGGAGAGCATCATCGGCCGCGCGCAAGAAAAAGGGCTGGTCGAGGTGCGCGCGACCAACATCCGCGACTATGCGCTGGACAAGCACCACAAGGCGGATGATGCGCCCTACGGCGGTGGACGTGGACAGGTGATGTTGGCTGAGCCGCTCTATCTGTGCCACGAGGCGCTGTGCGCGGGTGAACATGTCCACACGGTGTTCCTGTCCGCGCAGGGACGACCGTTTGACCAAGCCAAGGCGCGTGAATTACTGGCGCACGAGCATATCATTCTGGTCTGCGGACATTACGAAGGCATCGACCAGCGCTTTATCGACGCATGTGTAGACGAGGAGATCTCGATTGGTGACTTTGTGCTGACCGGCGGCGAGATCCCCGCAATGGCGGTTGCGGATGCGGTGTGCCGCATGGTGCCGGGCGTGCTGCCCGACGAAGAGGCCTTCACCGCCGAAAGCCACTGGGACGGACTGCTTGAGCATCCGCAGTACACTCGCCCGGAGGTCTGGCGCGGCCGCGCCGTGCCCGAAGTGCTGCTTTCCGGCCATCACGCCAACATCGAAGCATGGCGGCGCGAAATGAGCCTACGCCGCACCAAGGCCGACCGCCCCGACCTGTATGCGCGTTTTGTCCCGCGCGACAAGCAGGATAAAAAAATCCTCGACAAAATCGAAAAGCCGGACGGCTGAACCGTCCGGCTTTTTTTGTTACAGTATGTAGACCTGCGTGGTTTCGTACACCTCGTAGACCTTTTTCAGGGACGCCATTTCCGTACCCGCCAAACGGCTGCACGCACGCGCAGTCGCCACCGCGTAGCGCGCCATCTCGTCGAACTTAAGCTTGTTGTTCATCGAGTTTGCGATTGCACCGACCATCGCATCGCCCGTACCGACCGAGCCTTCGTCATAAATCTTGGGGTTGGTGTTGACATACAGCGCCTCGGACTCGTCCTTGGAAACCAGCACCGCGCCCTCCTGACTCATGGAAACGCATACCGCACGCGCGCCCATATCGAGCATCTTGCGCGCAGAAACCACAACCACCTCGGGGTCGGCAGAGGGCTTGTCGCCCACGGCCTCGGCCAGCTCGAAGATGTTAGGCTTGACAAAGTCCGGCTCACATTTGAGTGCTTCGAGCAGCAACTCGCCCTGCGCATCGATAATCAGCTTGCAGCCGCGCTTTTTGATGAGCTTGCACAGCTTGCGATAGTTTTTGAGCGGAAATTCCGGCGGCGTAGAACCAGCCAAAACGAAAATATTGCCCTCATGCAGGTACATTTCCATGCGGTCGAGCAAACGCAGGAAATCCGCGTCCTCGATTTTGCTGCCGGGTTCGTTTACCTCGGTATGCCCGCCCTGCGCATCGATAATCTGGGTATTGACACGCATCTGACCCGAAATATCGACAAAATCGTGGTGAATATCACCGGAAGTCAGCATGTCCTTGACGATACGGCCGTTTGTGCCGCCGCAAAAGCCCAGTGCAACGCTGTTGCCGCCGAGAGCCTTGATCGCGCGGGAAACATTGATGCCCTTGCCGCCGGGTTCCAGATAACTGGAGACCGCGCGGTTGAGCTTGCCCACCACAAGCGGATGTTCGATCCGCAGGGTGCGGTCCAGCGCGGCGTTGAGCGTTATCGTGATAATCATGGGGCGCCCCTCCTGTTTTACATTTTTCTCTTACTTTTTATTTTACCGAATCGCGCGCATAATGTAAATGCTTTTTGTAAAGATTCATGCAAATCGTCACAATGCCTTGTCTCAAAAACCCATCCGCGCCAGTTCCTGCACAAGCTGTGTATAAAACCCGCAGACATCAAAACCGCTGTCCACGCCCTGCGCATCGACCAACTGCTGATGACTGACGCCTTCCAGCGTGCCGCGGTAGCGGCCCCAGCGGGCAGACGCAGGCGTCACCAGCCCGTCGCTGTCCCCGTGGGCGGCATAAAACAGGCTATGCGTCATGCGCATCGCGGCATCCGTGTTATTTTTGCCCAGCCGCGCGCCCCAGCTTTGGTAATACACGCAGTTTGCATCCGGATGGGTGCGGTTAAACGCCTCCAGATAGGCAGGCGTGAGCTGTTCGCCCGCACGCAGCGCATCCGGGTTACGGTCCCCGCCGCGCCGCCACCATGCGTCGTTGCCGCGCGCCCAGACCGCAACACCCGGCCGTGCATACAACAACAGCTCGGCCACGCGCGAACCACGGTTGGGGGTGGACAGCATGGAAAGCGAGGCAACATATTTGCCGTAGCCCATCGCAGAGATCAGATGACGTGCTTCCAGCCCGCCCTTGGAATGGGCAATGATGTTGACACGCTCACAACCGTACAGGTGACGCATCTTGCGCACGGTTTCGCCCAGCTGCGCCGCACCGGTTTCAATGCTGCCCCAAGCGTCCTGCCCGCCGAAACAGACCTCCGCGCCCCGTGCGCGCAGCATGTCGGGCACTCGTCCCCACGGCACATACAGCCCGCCGTGTTCGGTCACACCCAAACCGTGCGCCAGCAGGATAGGATAGCGGGTTTTGCAGTCCTGTTTGCGGCTCATTTGTGGTATTTGCCGCCCGCGGCAATGTTGAGCGCACGGTACAGCTGTTCAAGCACCATCACGCGCGCAAGGTGGTGCGGGAACGTCATCGGTGACATAGACAGCCGCAGCGCAGCCCGCGCCTTGATTTTGTCAGACAGGCCGCACGACCCACCAATCACCAGACACAGGCGGCTTGTACCGCTCACGGTCAGGCGTCCGAGATAGTCCGCCAGCTGCTCGGACGACAGTTCCTTGCCCTCCACGCACAGCGCGATCACCGTCGCGCCCTGCGGGATCTTGCCCTCAATGAGCGCCGCTTCCTTATCCAGCGCCTGCCGGGTTTCGCCCGCCGAGGGCGTCTGCGGCAAGCGTTGTTCGGGCAGCTCGACGATCTCTAATTTACAATATGCGCCAAGGCGCTTCTCATATTCGCGCACGGCGTCCGCCCAGAATTTTTCGCCGAGCTTGCCCACGCAGATCAGCCGGACAGCGAGCATAACGCTTCCTCCTCAAACAAAACCGGTGCATCCATGCGCTCGCGCGGCGCAACCTGCACTGCGCAATCCGGCAAGCCGTGCAGCGCACCCACTGTCTGCTGCAGGGCAAGCGCCGGCATGTTGTTCTTTTCGCTCAGGTGCGCCAGCACCAGACTGCGCGTGCCGTGCCGCACCAGATCGGCGGCGAACACCGCGCAGTCCGGGTTGGACAGATGGCCCGCTGGCCCTGCCACACGCATCTTGAGTGGATACGGATACGGCCCTGCCTGCAACATATGCGGGTCATGGTTGCTCTCAAGCACCACGGTCTCGCAGCCGCGTAGCAGTTCAGCCGCTTCGCGCGGCACAAAGCCGAGATCGGTAGCAAAGCCGAAGCGGTGACTGCCGCGTTCGAGTATGTAACCGACGCTGTCCGCCGCGTCGTGCGGCGTGGCGAAGGTTGCGATGTCCACATCGCGCACCCAAAAGCCGTCGCCGCTGTCAAATTCATTCAGTCGGTCGGCGCAGGACGGGTCTTTCGCCGCCAGCGCTTCGGCCGTGCCGCGCGAGGCAAACACGGGCGCCTTTGCCTTTTTGAGAAACATCGGCAGCCCCTTGACATGGTCAATGTGCTCATGCGTGAGCAGCACAGCGGAAACATTGTCCAGCCCGAGACCGATTTCAGCCAGTGCTGTGGTGATCTTGCGCAAAGAAACGCCCAAATCAATCAAAATCGCTGTTCCGTCCGCCATGTACAGGCCGCAGTTACCCGTTGAACCGCTTGCGATGCTGTAATAAAACCGCTCTGCCAATGCTGAAACTCCTTTGCTTTCCAAAACAGCGGAGAGGTTGCCCCCTCCGCTGTATGTGTTCCTTTTTACGCGCGCTCTGCCGCGCCCATAGAATCCGGGATCTCGGAGCGGTACATGTCCGCGCCCAGCGCCACGAATTTCTCCACAAGCGTCTCATAGCCGCGCTCGATATTCTGCACCTGCTCGACCTCAGTCACGCCCTTGGCCGCAAGGCCCGCAATGACCATCGCCGCGCCCGCGCGCAGGTCATGCGCGCGCACCGGTGCGCCCTTAAATTCCTCTACGCCCTCGATGACCGCGATCTTGCCGTCCACATGGATATTGGCCCCCATGCGTGCCAGCTCCTCGGTATAGCGGTAACGGCTGTCCCACACGCCCTCGGTGACGATGCTCGTGCCTTCGGCAAGGCACAACGCGGTCGTCATCTGCGGCTGCATGTCGGTCGGGAAGCCCGGATAGGGCATGGTCTTGATGTTGGTCTTGGTCAGGCGGCCTTCACGGCGCACCAGCACCGCGTCGTCAAACTCGGTGACCTCGACGTTCATTTCCTTGAGTTTTGCCGTGATGCACTCCAAGTGCTTCGGAATGACGTTTTTGACCAGCACCGAACCTCCGCACGCGGCGACCGCCGCCATGAACGTACCGGCCTCGATCTGGTCGGGGATGATGGAATAGCTACCGCCGTGCAGACGCTCCACGCCGCGGATCTTGATGACATCCGTGCCCGCGCCCTTGACGTTTGCGCCCATGGCATTGAGAAAGTTCGCCAAATCGACGATATGCGGCTCCTTGGCGCAGTTTTCCATAATGGTCTGGCCCTTGGCCAGCACCGCCGCGAGCATGATGTTCATGGTCGCGCCGACAGACACTACGTCAAAATAGATATGTGCGCCGTGCAGGCCGTCCTCGGGGGCCTCGGCGCGGATGTATCCACCCTTGGGCAGCGTCACTCTTGCGCCCAGCGCCTCAAAGCCCTTGATGTGCTGATCGATCGGGCGCACGCCGCCGAAGTTGCAGCCGCCCGGCATGGCGACCTCAGCATAGCCGTATTTGCCCAGCAGCACGCCGAGCAGATAATAGGAAGCGCGCAGCTTGCGCTCCAGCTCATGCGGCTTGAGGCTGGGATGCTGTGTATTCTGGATTTCTACCGTCGTTGCGTTGACCAGCCGGATCTGCGCGCCAAGTTCGCGCATAATCTCCAGCTGCAGCGTCACATCAATAATCTTGGGCACATTCTCAATGCGAACGGGGCCGTCCGCCAGCAGCGCTGCCGGGACGATCGCAACCGCCGCGTTCTTTGCGCCGGAGATCATGACCTCTCCATTGAGCGTTTTACCGCCGTTGATTACATATTTGGTCAAACCTACCTACTCCTCACTGTTGCAATACGCGTTCCGTCGCGTGAACTATCTTATTACTG
The DNA here is from genome assembly GCA_019115185.1 of Candidatus Agathobaculum merdipullorum. GTDB lineage: Bacteria > Bacillota > Clostridia > Oscillospirales > Butyricicoccaceae > Agathobaculum > Agathobaculum merdipullorum. The sequence goes on along the minus strand of DXDZ01000046.1, from coordinate 16,007 downwards.
TATTCTATGACCGGACGCGCGCGTGCGTGCGCCCGCAAATTTTCTCATCAATCTATTGTACCACAATTTTTGATAAAGGAAAGTTATTTTTCAATTTTCCTGGTCTACAATCGTTTTTTTGGCACAATCCACCAAATACTCGCCCGAATCCGTCCCAATCTTCCAAGTGGGCGTAAGCTGCAGGCGGCGGTTGCTGTCCACCTCTATGCGGTAACCCGCCGTCATGGTTTTGATCCGCTGCACATCCTGCGCACGCGAGGCAAATTCAAGCAGTGCATCCGCCGCATTACAGGATACGCCGCTGCCGCGCACGGTGGTATAGGGTGTGCCGAAGCTCCACAGTCCGCTCAGGGTAACGCCCCCCTCTTCGTCAAAGCGCAGCGTCAGCACGCGGTTGTGCACCGGCTGACCTGCGACCGTGCCGGTCATGGTAACCGTCAGGCCGTCCGCCTGCATGGACTCATCCTCCGCCTGCAAGCCCCAGCCGGACAGCAGCTGCCGCGCCAGCCGCAGCGCATCCGCCGCATCGGCGGGGGCGTCCTGCCCGGTCGTGCATTCCGCCTGCACGGTGCCGTCCACATGCCACTCCACCTTGCCGTCCGCGCTTTGGAACTGCACCGTGCCGTCCTCCTGCTCGGTGCGCTCGGCCTCCTCGCCCAACATCGCCTGCGCCACCTTCTCCTCGTCCGCACGGCTGCGGTCGATCGACAATGTGGGCAGCACCTTATCCTTGGGCAGCTCGAATGCATCGTCCAGCTGCATGCCGTACTTTTGCGTCAGCGTGCGCAGATCCGCCGTCAGCTCTTTGCCGCGCTGGTAATCCTGCCACATCTTAGCGCCGAAATTGACCAGCAGGAACAGGTTGACCGCCAGCAAAATGACGATCAATACATTTTTTACTTTATCCCATTGCAAGCGGCCTCACCTCCTGTCAAGCTGCGTTTTTCAGATAGAAGCGACCCGGAACATAAGTTCCGTCCTCCCGCGCGCGGTAAGCGACCATCAGACCACATGCCTCGTCCATCGCACCCGCTGCCGCCTGTCTGGCAGGCAGGACAATGCGGCTGGTATCCTGCGCGGCAAATCGTTGCAGCCGGATGGTGGCAGAAACCAACGCGCCGTCCTCAAACGCAAAGGTGGCAAAGTCACTTTCTCCCAGCACCGGCACCCCGCCGTACATCTGCAAAAACACCAGCGTGGTCTGCCCATTTTCCTGTCCAACCGCATACAGGGATGCGTGCGTATTCGTTTCACCGACCCGCAGCGCCGCATCCAGAATCAGACGGGCGCAGTCCATCTGCGCGTCGAGCGCGGACTGACCGCTGACCTCTCCCTCTTCATACGCGCGCACCGCCGTGTTCTCCGCAGAGGAAGCATATTGCAGCAATCCGTCTGCACTCACACGCAGCGTGCTGACATTGTCGATAAACACGCGCACCTGATCGTTTTGCTCGGTATAAAAATCCGCATACGCGGTAAACCCGAACGCTTGCAGCAGTTCTTCCAGCCCTGTACCGCTCCGCGTAGAAAACAGATTGATCTGCTCGTTGCCCAGCAGCGGAAGGGACAGGGTCTCGCTGTCAAACAGCAGCGTTTCCGGATACACCGCATACGCTTCGCCTGAAAATTTACAGGGCATGCCGCGAAACGCATCCTGCGCATTCGCCAGCACGCTTTTGTCCACCTTTGCCGCCGCTGTATATAGTTCGCCGTCCGAAGTGCGCACAAACAGACGCTCCGAGCCCGCGGCATAAATCAGCGTTTCCACATGAGTTTCGCCGTCGTCCTTCCAAACGCCGCCCATCCAGCCTGCCACCGCGCCCAGCGGAATCGCGCCATGATAGCGCAATTCGGCGCAGTCGCCCGTGCGCAGCGCCGCGTTCAGTTCATCCTCAGTGGCGGGGAGCAAATCTTCACCCGACAGCACCTGCGCCCACAGGTTGCGCACAGCGGTCACCGCCGCATCGATTTCCGTGACATCGTACTGCACGCCATACAGCTGGCCGTCCACGGTCAGCGCCAGCTGCACCGGCTCGGCTGCGGCAACGCCCGACGAGCGCAGCTCATAGCCCACCGCGCCGCCGAACAGATGGTCATGCGCACGCCGCAGCAGACTGTCCGCCGGCATCTGCGCAACATTCAGCCCCGTCAGCCAATTGGCGACGCACAGCGTCAGAAGAAGCAGCACCAGCACGATCAACGACACATTTTTGACCGTATTTTTGACCGACCGCTCCGCGCCTCTCATACCGGCCCCTCCTCCCTGTTCGGGGTGAGGTTTGTCGGCAAGGTGATGGTGACCATCGTGCCCTTGCCGTACTCGCTGGCCAGCGCGATCTTGCCCTCATGCTGCTCAACGATCTCCTTTGCGATGGCAAGGCCGAGGCCAGTGCCGCCTGCGGCGCGGCTGCGCGCCTTATCCACGCGGTAAAAACGCTCGAACAGACGCGGCACATCGGCCGCCGGAATGCCCACGCCATTGTCCTCAACCGTGATGCGCACACGGTTTTCCGCCGGTACACAGGCCGACAGGCGGATGTGTCCGCCCGACGGCGTATACTTGACCGCGTTGGACAGGATGTTGACAACCACCTGCTCGATGCGCTCGCGGTCGCCCACAATGGAGGGCAGCGTATCCGGTGCCTCCACGATCATCTCGTGACCGTTGTTCTGTGCGGTCAGTTTCATGGCGTTTGCCACCTTTTTGAGCAGTTCGGACAGCGAAAAGCGTGTCATACGCAGCTCCATCCGGCCGTAATCCAGCTTGGACAGCGTCAAAAGGTCGGTCACGATGCGCGCCATGCGCTCAGACTCGCTCGATATGACGCCCAAAAACTGCTTTTCTGTATCAAGCGGAATATCGCCCGCGGCATCCAGCAGTGTTTCGGTATACGAACGGATATTGGTCAGCGGGGTGCGCAGCTCATGCGACACATTGGCGACAAATTCACGCCGCGCGTCGTCCAGACGGCGCTGCTCGGTGATATCGTGGATAACGGCGATCACGCCGCCTTCTCCGTCGAGCGCGCCATACGGCGCAAGCGTGACCGACAGCACGCGGTCGCGCCGCGTGATCTCGCTGGTCAGAAAGCTCCGCATGACCGTCTCGTCCGAATTGGGCATGTCCAGATCGGCAAACATCTCGTCAAAGGTCAGATGATCCTCCATGCGCACGCCCAGCAGGCTTTCGGTCGCCGGGTTCATGTGGATCAGCCTTCCCTCGGTCGTAAAGGCAGCAACGCCGTCCGTCATATGCAGGAACAGCGTGTTCAGCTTGTCGCGCTCGCCCTGCACCTCGCCCACCGTGCTTTTGAGCCGCTGCGCCATGTAGTTGAACGAGCGTGTCAGTTCGCCGATCTCGTCGGACGACTGCACGCCCAGATCCTGATCGAAATTGCCTTCCGCGATTGACCGCGCGCCCTCCGTGATGCGCTCGATCGGGGTGGTGATGGTTTTGCTGAGCAGGAAGGACAGCAGAATCGCCGCGAGCAGGCCGAACATCATGGCCTGCATAACGATCTGGAAAAAGCGCCACGACAGGTCGGAAATCTCGCTTTTATCGTCCGTAATGTACACGATATAATCCACACTGCCGTCGTCTTCCTTGTCGATCGGCACGGCGATATCCATCATACTGTCGGACACGGACGAACGCGCGCCAAGCTCCCCGGCCATCGCGGCGACGATATTGCTCGTCCGGGTCAGCGTGATGTTCGGGTTGGAGCCTTCCAGATACCGGCCCTCGGCATCCAGAATATAATAGTTGCGGTAATCGTCAATCCCCAGCGCACTTTCGCGTGCCGCAATGACGGTCTGCAAACCGGGCGCGCCCTGCTCGGCCGCCGCATCCTTGAGGGAATCCATCGTGCTCGACTGGTTGAACACGTTCTGCATCTGCTCATAGAAGCTGTCCAGATAAAACGTGTTGACGCTGTTGATGAGGAACGTGCCCACCACCGCCATGACCGATATGATCATCAGCACCAGAATCAGCACCAGCTTCATGTGTAAAGAACGAAACAAAACAACACCTCCGGCGTGCTCAGCGCAGCCGCGCCGTTTTTCTCTCTATTCCGTGCGCAAAACACGGATGCATTCGCTATTTGTCGTTAAAATAATAGCCCATGCCGCGCTTGGTCATGATATAGTGCGGGCTGGCCGGCTGATCCTCCACCTTTTCGCGCAGGCGGCGGATTGCCACATCGACCGCGCGCAGGTCGCCGTAATAGTCATAGCCCCAGACCTGCTCCATCAGCTCCTCGCGCGAGAACACGCGGCCGGGCGATGCGGACAGGAAGCACAGAATATCAAACTCACGCGCGGACAACTCAAGCGCCCGCCCGTTTTTGTACACCATGCCGTTTTCACGCGAAATACGCAGCCCGCCGCCCGACGGCATGGCAGGCTTCTCCCGCTCCTCCCCGGACAGCGTGCGCCGCATGTTGGCCTTGACGCGCGCCATCAGCTCGCGCATGGAAAACGGCTTGGTGATATAGTCATCCGCGCCCAGCTCAAGGCCGAGCACCTTGTCGGTCTCTTCCTCGCGGGCGGTCAGCATGATGATCGGCGTGTCCTGCTTCTCGCGGATATGCCGGAGCACTTCAAATCCATCCATCGAGGGCAGCATCACATCCAGCAGCACCAGATCGGGCGCTTGCTCCAGCGCAGCGTGCAGCCCGTCTGCGCCGTCATAGGCGACCAGCGTATCATATCCCTCGCGCTGAAGATTGAACACCAGAATGTCTGCGATCGCCTTTTCGTCCTCGACCACCAGAATTTTTTTCTTATCCATATGGACCTCCTTCACAGAGGGTTCGGCGGGTGCTGTGCTGATCAGAACAGCCCCTTGAGCTTGGCACGGTACAGCGCAACCACGGTTTTGGCGTCGCGGATCTCGTTGCGTTCCACCATGGCTTCCACTTCGGCAAGCGGCAGCCGCACCACTTCGACAAATTCATCCTCATCCGGCTGCATTTCGCCCTCGGTCAGGTCGAGCGCGGCAAACAAATGCACTACCTCGGTCAAAAAACCGGGAGAGGGGTACTCGCAGCCGAGCGGCACCAGACGCGCCGCCGTGCAGCCGGTTTCCTCCTTCAGCTCGCGCGCGCCGCAGTCGGCAATGCTCTCCCCTTCGCCGTGATCCAGCTTGCCCGCCGGAATTTCCAGCATTTCCGTATCATACGGATAGCGGAACTGCCGCACCAGAATCACATTGCCGTCCCGGTCGATCGGCAGCACACCCACGCCGCCGACATGCTCGCACACCTCACGCGGAGCGGTCTTGCCATTGGGCAGCTCGACCTCGTCGAGCCGTGCCTTCATGATTTTTCCCTCAAAAAAATACCGATGGGAAAGCTGTTTTTCCCGCATATCCATCCTGATCTACTCCTTTTCTAAGGTATGGCCGAAGCAGCGCAGCACATAGGCGGTTTCAGGCGGCACAGAAATGTGCACGCCGTGGCTGTCCGCGTCCTCAAACTCCTCTCCACTCATCATATCCACCGCGCAAACCGCCTGCACACAGGTGCGGATATGATGATGCCCGCGGTTGATGATCACCATCAGGCGGGAGGTATCGCTCGTGCGCTCATATTGCAGCAGCGCGCCGTGGCAGCGCACGAAATGCAGTTCTCCATCCGCCAGCGTATGGCTGTCCGCGCGCAGTGCGCACAAACGGCGATAAAACGCGAGCAGCTCGCGGTCCTCCTGCCCCCACGGATAGGTCCGGCGGTTGAACGGGTCCTCAAACCCCTGCCGTCCGGCCTCGTCGCCATAATAAATGGTAGGAGAGCCCGGCATGGTGAATTGAATGACCGCGGCCAGACGCAGCTTGCGCAACGCATTTGCCAATCGGTCAGGCGGCAGCTCGTAATGCGCGCGCCCGTCGCGGTCCATCTTCCATTCCTCATCGGAAACACCCAGCAGGGTGAGCGCACGCGCCGTGTCATGCGTTCCGATGACGTTCATCAGGTTATAAAACACGTCGCGCGGATAATTTTCGCGGATGCACTCCATGGTTTCGGCAAAATGTTCGGCTGTGCCGCCGTTTAAGAACGACAAAATCGCGTCGCGCAGCGGATAATTCATCACGCTGTCCAGCTCGCCGCCCTGAAAATACTTACGGCGCTCGGAATAGGCGATCTTGTTGGAAGCATCCTCCCAGACCTCACCAATCACCAGTGCATCCGGCTTTTCCCGCTTGGCCGCGGCGTTGAGCTTCTGGATGAAGGCGTCGGGCAGCTCGTCGGCCACATCCAGCCGCCAGCCGGATGCGCCCAGCCGCAGCCAGCGGCGCACGACACTGTCCTCATTTTCGATGATATAGTCGAGATAGCTCTCGTCCATCTCCCGCACCTGCGGCAGTGTGTAGATACCCCACCACGAGCCGTACTTGTCCGGCCATTCCTGAAAATCATACCAGCGATAATAGGGCGAATCCTTGGACTGATGCGCCCCGACACTATTATACCGGCCGCGGGCATTGAAATAGCGGCTGTCGTAGCCGGTATGGTTGAACACGCCGTCCAGCACCACGCGCATACCGCGTGCGGCAGCCTGCTCGCACAGTGTGCGAAAATCCTCCTCGCTGCCGAACAGCGGGTCGATGCGCTTGTAGTCACCCGTGTCATAGCGGTGGTTGGAATACGCCTGAAACATCGGATTGAAATAAATGGTGGTCACATGCAGGCTTTCCAGATAGTCCAGCTTGCTGATGACCCCGCGCAGCGTACCGCCGAAAAAGTCGTTGTTGAGAATCTCGCCGTTCTCATCCGGCCGGTAAACCGGGATATCGTCCCAGTTTTCGTGCAGCACACGCGGCGCGATCCCCTCCCCCTCAGGCTGAACGGGCATTTTGTCCCGGCAGAAGCGGTCGGGGAAGATATTATATGTGATGCCCCGGCCGAACCAGCGCGGCGGCTGATAATTGGGATCGTATACAGTGAGCTGGAATTTATCACCCAGCGCGTCGATGATCTCCGCGCGTCCGGCATAGCCGCGCGCGCAGTAGCGCGGGCCGTCCGCCGTATCCATGGTGAAGTAATACCAGTACAGCCCCGGATGCGTCGGCGTGAAGCTGGTCGTATAGTGGTCACGCGCTCCGGCAAGGCCGTTCCACCGCATTGGAAACGCCTCCGGCTCCTTGCCGTCCTCCTCCACCCAGAGGGTGATATGCTCGGTGCCGCGTTCGCGCTTGGGATAAGCAGAAAAGTCAACCGTCTGTCCGGCAGGTACCGCGCCATACGGCGCTTTGCACCTGGGATCACGGGAATAGAACATACAATCGGGAATGGTATTCAAAAAATTTCCCCCAAACATAAAATCTCTTTATATAGTATAGCACGAACTATGCGCAAGGTAAACAAAAAACCGGGTATGCCAGCCGCTGCATCCATGATGGCATGGGCAGACCGCGCACGGGCAATCGCACCCGCCCCTTCATACTATGATAACAGCCGCCGGTGCGCTGTTTATCCATTTCATTCAAACCGCAGCGGCCCGAAATGACGAAAGGAGGTTTTGCGTTCATGAACTTGCGTGTCCGCCTCAAAAACCCGGTGTTCTGGATGCAGCTTTTGCTGGGTATTTCCGCCACCATGCTGACTTATGCCAGTCTGACCGCTTCTGATATGACCAGCTGGGGCGCAGTTTGGGATGTCATCCGTCAGGCGATAAACAACCCATACTGCCTGTTTTTAATCGCATCCAACATCTGGAGCGCACTCAACGACCCGACTACCAGCGGTCTGACCGATTCCGACCGCGCGCGACAGTATGACAAACCGCTCGAGCCGTAAGAACAGCAAAACAGGGGCGCGGATTATGTCCGCGCCCCTGTCTTTTCATGCTTTTTTGCGTCTTTTTTATATTGCGCAATCGTATTGGCAATATACGGCTGCACTTCTCCGATCGGAATACCCAGCGCGACCGCCAGTTCTCCGTGCAGCAGATCCTCCGCCCGCTTGCGATAGCGCTGATCGACCTGACTGACCCTGCGCCCGTTACGCCGGGACTTGGCATACACCGCCTTAATCAGCTGCACCAGCTCGCGGCAATCGTGGCTTTGCAGCACCTCCTGATAATGTTCGCTGGACATGCGCATGCTGTGCGAAGTGAACCCGTCCGCCTCGATCGTCGGGATGGTCTGGATCAGCTGCTCCGCCTGCGCGCGCGAAATGACCGGCCGGGTGAACACCGATGAATCAACCGGGACATAGATGGTTTCCGTTCCGGAAACAGGTACGAGCGTGTAGTACGGCTTATCCTCCTCGGTATCAAAGGGCGGTTTACCGACCGCCTCCACCCGGCAGACGCCGCTGGTTCCGTAAACGATAAATTCCCCCGTCTGATACATGGTACTCCTCCTTGCTGTATTGTGCCCAAACGCGACGGCGGGCAGCGTAAAAACGCTGCCGCCCACTGTTTCCTGATAGAATAATTATAGCACATTTTGCAGGAAAATGTAAGAGAAATTTTATTTTTCTGCACACTAGTCCAGTTTTTGCGCCACTTCATGCGGCAAATAAAAGTGCAGATGATCCTTGACCTGTCCGTTATAGAGCAGCTCTGCGCGGTGCAGCGTCCCCTCATACTGGAAGCCGCATTTTTCCAGCACGCGGCGCGAAGCAGGGTTGTCCGGATAGCAGGTGGCGCTGATAAGATCCAGCCCCATCTGCCGAAAGCCAAAGCGCACCGCCTCGCGCACGGCTTCGGTCATGTAGCCCTGCCCCCAGTAGTCCACGCCCAGCGCATAGCCGAGCGAGCGCGACGAGCCGTACTGCCGCGCCGAGTCGGTAATCAGCCCAATCGAACCCATCAGGCTGCGGTCGGACTGCCGCTCAATCGCCCACACGCTCGACTGGCCCAGAAAGACCAGATGCAGGATGTCGCTCGATTCCAGCAGACTTTCGTGCGGCTTCCAACCTGCGTTCCGCCCCACTGCTTCATCTTTGGAATAGGCATAGAGCGCTTCCACATCATCCTCCCGGAAGGGGCGAAGCGTCAACCGTTCGGTTGTCAGCGTCATGGGCATTCTCTCCTTTTCGTTGGCAAAAAAAGAACAAAAAGGCGCAAAGCGATCGCTTTGCGCCCTTTTCCTGCGTTACTTGATGGTCATGACCTGATCGCGCGCCGGGCCGACGCCCAGCATGGTGATCGGGCAACCGATGATGCGCTCCAGCTCGCGGATGTACTCCTGCACGGTCTTCGGCAGCTCGTCAAACGAGCGGCAACCCGTGATGTCCTCGTCAAAGCCGGGGAATTCTTCGTAAACCGGCTCACAGTCCACCAGATCCATGAAATTGGCCGGGAACTCGGTGACGGTCTGACCGTTCCTCAGCTTATAGGCCACGCAGACCTTGAGCTTGGGCAGGCCGCGCAGCGGGTCGATCTTGTTGATGACAACCTCGGTCAGGCCGTTGACGCGCACCGCATAGCGCGCAACTACCGCGTCGAACCAGCCGGTGCGGCGCGGGCGGCCGGTGACCGTGCCGAACTCGCCGCCGGCGTTGCGGATGTAGTCGCCCGTCTCGTCAAACAGCTCGGTCGGGAACGGGCCTTCGCCCACGCGGGTGGTGTAGGACTTGAAAATGCCCATGATGCTGTCGATGGCCGTCGGACCGACGCCCGAGCCGATGCAGCAGCCGCCCGCAACCGGGTGCGAGGAGGTGACGAACGGATAAGTACCCATATCCAGATCGAGCAGCGTGCCCTGCGCGCCCTCGAACAGGACTTCCTTGCCTTCCTTGACCGCGTTCCACGTCAGGATGGAGGTGTCGCACACATAGGGACGCAGCCGGTCGGCGTACTCACGGTACTCCGCGATGACCGCGTCCGCGTCGATCGCCTCACCGCCATACACACCGGTGATGACGCGGTTTTTGTGCGCGCACGCCTCACGGATGACGGTCTCAAAGCGCTCGGCATCCACAAAATCGTGCATGCGCACGCCGCTGCGCTCGGATTTATCCATGTAAGTCGGGCCAATGCCCTTCTTGGTCGTACCGATCGCGGTGCCTTCCTTGGCCTTTTCCGCCTCGCTCAGCGCATCCAGCTCAAGGTGCCACGGCAGGATGCAGTGGCAGCGCGCGTCGATGTGCAGCTTGTCGGTCGAAACGCCTTTTTCATGCAGGCCGTCGATCTCGCCCAGCACCGCCTTGGGGTTGACCACCACGCCCGGACCGATCACATTCGTGCAGTTTGGATACAAAATGCCCGAGGGGATAAGTTGCAGCTTGTACTTGACGCCATCGACCACAACCGTATGGCCGGCGTTGTTGCCGCCCTGACTGCGGACGACCAGATCAGCCTTGCCCGCAAAAATATCGATAAACTTGCCCTTGCCTTCGTCGCCCCACTGAGCGCCGAGAATTACCTTACCTGGCATAGGATTTCCTTCCTTTCTGCTCTCGGACATGCTTTCATCATGTCATACAGCTAAAGTATAGCATAGCATCCCGCGCTTTTCAATCCTGATTTGCACCTTTTGACTTGTAAAAGCCCATGGGCCGTTGTAAAATATCCGTGTAAAGCATTGAAGGAGACTGGAAGGACATGCATTATCTGGACAATGCGGCGACGACGGCGGTACTGCCCGAAGCCGCTGAAGCGGCCATGCACGCCATGTGCACCTGCTTTGGCAACCCGTCGAGCCTGCATAAAATGGGAATAGACGCTTCGCATCTGCTGGAGGACAGCCGGAAAACGGTGGCTTCCGCGCTCGGCTGCCTGCCGGAGGAAACCTATTTCACCTCCTGCGGCACGGAAAGCACGAACATCAGCCTGCGCGGGGTCGCGCACCTCAATCGCCACCAGAAGGGGCGCATCATCACGACCGAAATTGAGCACGCGGCGACCCTGAACACCTGCAAACAGCTCGCTGCCGAGGGCTTCGATGTGGTGTTCCTCGCGCCGGACGAGACCGGCCACGTAACGCCCGCGGCGCTCGAACAGGCGCTGACCGAGGACACGATTCTACTGTCCTGCCAGCTGGTCAACAACGAGATCGGCACGGTGCAGCCGGTGGCAGAACTCGGCACACTGCTCAAAGCAAAAGCGCCGCGCGCGCTGTTTCATATCGACGCGGTACAAGGGCTGGCGCGCGTGAAACTCACGCCGAAAAAGTGGAACTGCGACCTGATGAGCGTATCCGGCCACAAGATCGGCGCACCCAAGGGCATCGGCGCGCTGTATGTCAAAAAGGGACTGCGCCTGCCTCCCCTAATGTTTGGCGGCGGACAGGAAAAAGGCATACGCCCGGGCACCGAACCGCTGCCGAACATCGCAGCGTTTGCCAAGGCGTGCGAGATCCGCATGGCGCATTTTGACGAGGATTTTCAGCATGTGCAAAGCCTTGCCGACTATCTGCATCAGCAGGTGGCCGCGCTTTTGCCGGATGCGGCGTTCAACGGCGTGGGCGACATCCCGCATGTGGTCAATCTATCCCTCCCCGGCTGCAAGAGCGAGGTCATGTTGCGCGTGCTCGAGGGCGACGAGGTCTATGTTTCAAGTGGATCGGCCTGCTCCAAGGGCAAACAGAGCGGCGTTTTGAAAGCGCTTGGCCTGCCCAAAGTGCGCACGGACAGCGCACTGCGCGTGTCCTTCTGCCCGTCCAATACCACGGACGATGTGGACGCTTTTGTTGCAGCCGCGCAAAAAGGCCGGAAGATGTTGGTTCGATAACCTTATTATAAAGGAGACGTTATGAAAGAAGTATTGCTGCTCAAGTGCGGAGAGATCGTCCTGAAAGGGCTCAACCGCAAAACCTTTGAAGACCGCCTGCTCAAAAACCTGTCCCGCCGGATGAAGCATGTGGCGGACTGCAATATCACGATGCGCCAGTCGGTCGTGTATGTTGAAGTGCCCGAGGACGCGGACGCAGACGCGGTCATGGACTGCGCGCGCCATGTGTTCGGCTTTGCGACCATTTCGCGCGCGGCGGTCTGCCCGGAAAAGACGCTCGAAAGCGTCATCGACACCGCGCAGAGCTATCTTGCGCCGCGCTTTGCGCAGGCCAAGACCTTCAAGGTCGAAACCAAGCGCGGCGACAAAAAGTTCCCGATGACCTCGACCGAGATCAGCCAGCATGTCGGCGGCGAGCTGGCCGACCGTTTCCCGGAGGTACGCCCCTACATGCACGGCCCCGACCTGACGGTCCATGTCGAAATCCGCGAAAAGTACGCCTTTGTTCACGCAGGTCCCGAGCCGGGCGCGGGCGGCATGCCCATCGGCTCGAACGGGCGCGCAGCGCTCCTGCTTTCGGGCGGCATCGACAGCCCGGTTGCAGGCTGGATGATGGCCAAGCGCGGTCTGGAACTGGTCGGCGTGCACTTTTTCAGCTATCCTTACACCTCGGAGCGCGCCAAGGAGAAGGTGCTCGAGCTGGGCCGCAAGCTGACCGTGTGGTGCGGCCGCATGAGCGTCATGGTCGTGCCGTTCACCAAAATTCAGGAGGAAATCCGTGAAAAGTGCCACGAAGAGCTGTTCACGCTCATTATGCGGCGCTTTATGATGCGCATTGCTGAGCGGGTCGCGGTCGAATACGGCTGCGGCGCGCTGATTACGGGTGAATCGCTCGGTCAGGTAGCCAGCCAGACCATGCCCGCCATGGGCGTGACCGGTGCAGTGTGCGAGCTGCCCATCTTCCGGCCGTGCATCGGCATGGATAAGGAGGAAATCGTCACGATCGCCCGCAAAATCGACACCTTCGAGACCTCCATCCTGCCGTATGAGGACTGCTGCACGGTATTCACCCCCAAGCACCCGAACACCAAGCCCAAGATGCCCAAAATTCTGGAGGCTGAGAGCCATCTGGATGTGGATGCGCTGGTTGATGAAGCCGTCGCAGGTGTAGAAATTATTCACTTACCATAAGCAAGAAAGAAGGAACCGCTTCCATGAACGCAGAACTCATTGCCGTCGGCACGGAAATCCTGCTGGGCGACATTGTCAACACGGATGCGCAGGTCATCTCGCAGGGTCTGAGCGAGCTGGGCATCAACGTATTTTACCAGACGGTTGTGGGCGACAACCCGGCGCGCCTGCGCCATGTTATTGAGACCGCACGCGACCGCGCGGATATCATCATCACGACCGGCGGCCTTGGGCCGACGCTCGACGATCTGACCAAAGAGACGCTGGCGACCGTGTTCGGACGCAAAATGGCGCTGCACCAGCCCTCGCTCGACCGTATCAAGGACTTTTTCCAAACCATCGGCCGCGAAATGACCCCGAACAATGAAAAGCAGGCATGGCTGCCCGAGGGCTGCACGGTATTCGTCAACGAGTGGGGCACTGCGCCCGGCTGCGCGTTTGAAGCCTACGGCAAGCATGTCCTCATGCTGCCCGGCCCCCCGCGCGAGTGCAACCCGATGTGGAAAGAGTGCGCAATGCCCTACCTCTACAAACTGGCGGGCGGCTGCATCGTTTCGCGCAACGTGCGCGTATTTGGTCTGGGCGAAAGCAATATGGAAACCATTCTGCACGACATGATGGAGAAAAGCACCAATCCGACGATTGCGCCTTACGCCAAGACCTCGGAGTGCTTTGCGCGCGTGACCGCCAAGGCAGACACCCCGGAGGAATGCGAAAAGCTGCTTGAACCAGTGGTCGAGAAGATCTGCGGCCTGCTGGGCGACGATGTATATGGCGTGGACGTGGATTCGCTCGAACAGGTCGTGGGCGACGGACTGCGCGAGCGCGGCATGACGCTTGCCGTCGCGGAAAGCTGCACGGGCGGCCTGCTGTCCAAGCGCATCACCGATGTGCCCGGTTGCTCGGATTACTACCTCGGCGGCGTGTGCTCGTATGCCAACGAGGTCAAGATGAAGGTGCTGGGCGTGAAAAAGGAAACGCTCGACACAGTCGGCGCGGTATCCCCCGAGGTGGCCGAGCAGATGGCCGAGGGCGTGGCAAAAGCGCTCGGTGCGGATGTCGGTGTCGGCATTACAGGCGTTGCCGGCCCGGGCGGCGGCACGGACGAAAAACCGGTCGGACTGGTGTATATCAGCATCTGGTATAATGGACAGCACTACACCCGCAAGATGAAGTCCACAAACGGCCGTGACCGCGTTCGTATGCAGGCGGCTTCCACCGCACTGGACATGATTCGCCGGAACATTTTCTGAACAAAAATACCCCATTTTGTCCGTTTTTTCGGCATTCCCAGTCATTCCCTGTGGAAACCAAACAAAATTTTCATCAAAAAAGTCCAGCAATTGTGTAAAATTGCTGGACTTTTGTTGTGCCTTGATGTATACTATATCTAACTAAAGTGAGAGGTGTCCGCCTAAAACAGGGCGAAATGTACAAATAGTTGGAAAATTTTCGCAGAGACGCTGTAATTTGGCATTCTGAGAAGTGTAAGAAGTATAAAAGGGAGAGATGCGATATGAAGAAAACACCCGCAGCACCGGCCTGTGAAAAGCGCAGCCAGCTTTTCTATTCGGGCAGGGACTGCCGCGCCTTTGATTATATGGGCGCCCATCCCTTTGAACAGGATGGCGAGCCCGGCTACCTGTTCCGGGTATACGCCCCCGAAGCGGAAAAGGTTTCGGTCATGGGCGAATTCAACGGCTGGAACCGCGACGTGGACTACATGATGCGCGACGAGCAGGGCATCTGGGAGAAATTCATTCCGCATGTTTCCGAATATGCAGCATATAAGTATAGCGTATGGGCAAAATCGGGCGATGTGTTTGACAAGTCCGACCCGTACGGCTTCCACAGCGAAACCCGTCCCGGCAACGCCTCCAAGGTGTATGACATTGAAGGCTATGAGTGGAACGACGCTTCGTGGATGGATTGGCGCAAGGGCCATCTGCCCTATTCCAGTCCGGTCAACATCTATGAATGCCACCTCGGCTCGTGGAAGATCCATGAGGACGGCAACTTCTATTCCTATCGTCAGCTCGCGGACGAGCTGGTGCCCTATGTCAAGGAAATGGGCTATACCCACATCGAGGTCATGCCGCTGACCGAGTATCCGTTCGACGGCTCGTGGGGCTATCAGGTCATCGGCTACTTTGCCGCGACCAGCCGCTACGGTACGCCGAAGGATCTGATGTACTTCATCGACAAGGCGCATCAGGCTGGCCTCGGCGTCATCATGGACTGGGTGCCCGCGCACTTCCCCAAGGACGGCTGCGGTCTGGTCGAATTTGACGGCTCTTACTTATACGAATATGCCGACCCGCTCAAAATGGAACATAAGGAATGGGGCACGCGCGTATTCGACTACGGCAAAACCTCGACCCGCAACCTGCTGTTCTCCTCGGCTATGTTCTGGATCGAGAAGTTCCACATGGACGGCCTGAGCGTAGACGCGGTCGCTTCTATGCTTTACCTTGACTACAACCGCCAGAATGAGTGGCGGCCCAACATCCACGGCGGACGCGAAAACCTCGAAGCGATCGACTTTTTGCGCCTGCTCAACGAGTTCATCCTGACCGACCATCCGGACGTCATGATGATCGCGGAGGAATCCACCGCATGGCCGATGGTGACCAAGCCCGGCTATGACGGCGGTCTCGGCTTCAACTTCAAGTGGAACATGGGCTGGATGAACGACATGCTGTGCTACTGCTCGGCCGACCCGTTCTTCCGTAAGGACATGCATGACAAGATCACCTTCTCGTTCATGTATGCATTCTCGGAAAATTACATTCTGCCGCTTTCGCACGACGAGGTCGTGCACGGCAAATGCTCGCTGATCGCCAAAATGCCGCCCCCGTATGAGAACCAGTTCGGCGGCCTGCGCGCCCTGTACGGTTACATGACCGCGCATCCGGGCAAAAAAATGCTGTTCATGGGCGGCGAATTCGCTCAGTTCTCCGAATGGGCTTACCAGCGCGGGCTGGACTGGATGCTGCTCGACTATCCGGCACATAAGCAGATGCAGACCTATGTCAAGGCGCTCAACCATTTCTATCTGGAAACCCCGCAGCTGTGGGAGCAGGATACCGACTGGCGCGGCTTCGAGTGGATCAGCCACGAGGATAACCGCAACAACA
>DXDZ01000003.1 GCA_019115185.1 Candidatus Agathobaculum merdipullorum | reverse complement strand
AATCGCCAAACACTTCCCGGGTGCTGCGGTCTTTGGAGGAGATGGGAGTGCCGGTAAACCCGATGTATGTCGCGTTGGGCAGGCTGTCCCGGATGATGCGGGCGGTACCGATGGAGGTATGGACCTCCAATTCTCCCTTGTCGTTCTGCCTGGTGACCACTTTTTCTGTCAGACCGTACTGTCCCCGGTGAGCCTCGTCCGCCATGACCACGATGTTGCGCCGCTGGGACAGGGGCTCGCCGGTCTCCTCGAACTTCTGCATGGTGGTAAAGATGATGCCGTTGGCCTGGCGGCCTGCCAGCAGTTCTTGCAGATTCTGCCGGCTCTCAGCCTGCTGGGGCGTCTGGCGCAGGAAGTCTTTGCACCGGGAGAACTGCCCGTAAAGCTGGTTGTCCAAGTCGTTGCGGTCGGTGATGACCACAATCGTGGGGCTCTCCAGCGCCTCCTGCAGGTAGTGGGCATAAAAGACCATGGACAGGGACTTGCCGCTGCCTTGGGTGTGCCAGAACACGCCGCCCTTGCCGTCAGTCTCGATGGCGTGTCTGGTGGATTCGATGGCCTTCTTCACCGCGAAATACTGGTGGTATGCCGCCAGCACCTTGAAGGTGTTCTGCCCGTCTACATTGAAGCAGATGAAGTTTTTCAGAATGTCTAGGAACCGCTCCTTTTCAAACATCCCTTCAAAGAAGGTGTCAAACTGGGCGTACTGGGTGTTCTCGTAGCTGCCGTCCTTGGTCTTCCACTCCATGAAGCGATCCTCGCCGGAGGTGATGGTGCCCGCCTTGGAGGTGGTCAGGTCGCTCATGACGCAGACCTGATTGTAAATGAACAGGGACGGGATTTCATACATATAGTTGCGCAGCTGCCGGTAAGCGGCCGAGGCGTCAGTCTCCTCCCGGGAGGGGGACTTCAGCTCCACCACCACCAGTGGCAGACCGTTGACAAACAGGATCACATCCGGGCGTTTCTCCGAGTTCTCTACAATAGTCCACTGGTTGACAACGGTAAAATCGTTGTTGGCGGGACTGCGGAAGTCGATGAGATAGACCAGGGCGGAGCGTTCCTCACCGTTCACAAAATATTTGACGGGTACGCCGGACTGCATATAGTCCGTGAAGGTCATATTCTTCTGGAGCAGAGTGCCGGTCTCAAAGTTTTTGAGCTTGTAGACGGCCTCGTTCAGTGCCTCCATAGGGAGTCCCGGATTGATGCGCTGTAAGGCGGGGAGCAGCAGCTCCTCATAGAGCGGGTCGTGGTAGTCCCGGTCGACGTCCGGGCCATAGACATAGGAATAGCCCAACACATCGGTAAACAGATTTAAGATTGCATTTTCATAATTTGATTCAGTGAAGGGCATGGTGGTCACCTCATTGTAATATTAACTGGGTTCTCATCTTTTCTACTGCTGCGTCTGCCTCTTTATTCTGTATTGCCGTAATAAAAGCCTGTGTGGCACTTTCCAATCGTTTCTCTAATTCTGGGCGGCAAATTGTTTCAATTAACTTTTGTAAGCAACCTGCTATTTTTTGTAGATACAATGCAATCTCATCTTCAAATAAAAATTGTGATTGCTTTAGCTGGTCTATTATTGAAATGTACTGCACACGAAGGAAGGGAAAATCATTTATTTTGTCTCCCATAGGAGTACCACAGAAAACAGCTAAAAAAATTACTTGTATATCATTTGAATTCAAACCATTTTTGCCTTTAAGCGATTTCAGCAGTTCAGAAAATATCTTACATAACTCATATGTTTGAAATACTTGATATCTCTTCTCAAATAACGTAATTTTGTTTTGTTGCTCTGCAATTTTTTGCGGAACTTGGATTGCATACCATATAGCCAGAAAAGATGAAAAAACGCTGATAACAGCTACAATAACGCTGGCCCAATCAGCAGAGGCGGAAATTCCATCCCAGCTATTTTCCAAATAGGGTGCGTAAGTAATCCGAAAACTCTTGCGATATAAAAAAATTCCCAACAATACCTCTACAGCAATTAGTAAAATAAGAAAAAACCATCCGTTTTTAATAAATTTTTTCAAATTACATTCTCCTCAAGGGACTTTATTTTGATTAAATGCTATGATGTAAAATCAAGCAATACAAAGATAAACGATAATTTAGCGGCTTAAAGTCGGATAGCGGAGACATCAATTCTGCCCGACATCAACTTTGGAAGGAGCGCATCTCGAATGGATGCAAGCCTGTTGTTTTCTTCCTGATTCGAGACAATGGCAGCTGCCATCGGCGCAATGAGAGCATTAAAGCGATCCATAGTCTCCTTATCAGGCAAGAGAAGTTCGATAGCCTTTACGCGATCTCTGGGCAACTCTGTCTGACCAGTGCTTCCTGTATGAAGCGACTCGATTTCTTTTTCATGCTGGGTTCCCCACAACCCAATATAGAAGATCATATTTTCTGCTGCGGGCCGGACAATCGTAACATGAGAATCAACAGTAAGATTATGCGGCTGAAACCAGACCTGCGCTGCTCTCCCTAAAGTGCCGTCGCCAGTCGAGTTGATTAGCAAGTCTCCAAATCGAAGCCACTTATTATTGATAACTTTCGGCCTATGGTTTCGCGCAAAAGAAAGATCAATCATATGATTGCGAATGCACTTCTGATTGATTACAATTTGGTCGGTATCATCAGCGTATTTTGGAGTTATGCCGCGACTTACCAGTGACGTAATGTCTTCTAAAGTGACATTCTTCCATTCGTCCGGTACAGTGCCTCCGAATGGAATACAA
Organism: Candidatus Agathobaculum merdipullorum; assembly: GCA_019115185.1. Classification (GTDB taxonomy): domain Bacteria; phylum Bacillota; class Clostridia; order Oscillospirales; family Butyricicoccaceae; genus Agathobaculum; species Agathobaculum merdipullorum. The sequence continues at coordinate 39,722 of DXDZ01000003.1, read as the reverse complement.
TCGACAAACCATGATCTAAAAATCGCAGCGGCTTGCTGCTGTAAATTATCGTTTATCTTTGTATTGCTTTTCCTTTTTTCTTCAAGTGCATCTAAAACTTTTACAACGCGATCTTGTATTGTTTTGTCGGGAAGACTAATAGGCATCGAGGCTAAGGTTTGAGCATTTATATTTCCTCGTGTACTTCCGGTATTGAAGGCTGCGATCCAATCCCTGTATTCTTTTGAAAGACAGTAGTATTTGATATATCTCGGATTTACTTTTTCAGGATCAAGAGAGAACTTAATCAAAAATCCTGCAAAAACAAACTCACCATCTGTTCCATCATAAAAGTAATTCCGTCCAGTGCTTGCCCCGGTTCTCGCAAAGACAATATCATTGGGCTTTAGAAGATAGTCGGTGGCCTTTTCATCAGACACAGACTTCAAATCTGACATATTTAATGTTCCATCATCATTGATGTCCGTGATTCTCAAGTAAGTATATAGTTCAGTCGAATAAGGAACTGCTGATGCTCCAATACCATAATAACCTCGTCCACCAATAGACAATTCTCCGAGAGTAGAGTTAGTCCAATTAGATGTCATATCCAATCGCCCCCAGTCTCTTCTTAATTTCGGACTCAAGCTCATGGGATTTTGCAAACAGTTCGGAAAGCTCTGAGGTCAACCGGCTCATCTTTTCCTCGAACGGTTCGCCGTCGTCCTCCTGCTCTTCGATGCCCACATACCGCCCCGGCGTGAGGATGTAGTCCTGCCTGGCGATGTCCTGGGTGGTGGCCACCGCGCAGAAGCCCTTGACATCCTCCAGAGTGCCGTCCACAAAGGCGTTGTAGGTGGAAGCGATCTTCTGGATGTCCTCGTCAGTCAGCTCCCGTAGCTTGCGGGTCACCATAGTCCCCATTTTGCGGGCGTCGATAAAGAGCGTCTTGCCCTTCTGCTTCTTGTTTCTGGCCAGGAACCAGAGGGAGACCGGGATCTGCGTGGTGTAAAACAGCTGGGACGGCATGGCGACGATGCAGTCCACCAGATCGTTCTCGATGATGTTTTTGCGAATCTCACCCTCACCGCCGGACTGAGAGGACAGGGAGCCGTTGGCCAGTACCATGCCTATGCGGCCGTTGGGGGCCAGATGCCAGATCAAGTGCTGAAGCCACGCGAAGTTGGCATTGCCGGCGGGCGGCGTGCCGTACTTCCAGCGCACATCGTCCAGCAGCTTTTCCTGCCCCCAGCCGGAGAGGTTAAAGGGAGGATTGGCCATGATATAGTCGGCCTTGAGTTGGGGGTGGCAGTCGTTGAAGAAAGTATCGGCGCTAAACTTGCCCAAGTCAGCCTCGATCCCCCGGATGGCCAGATTCATCTGAGCCATCTTCCAGGTGGTGGGGTTAGAATCCTGCCCGAACACGGAAATCTTGTTGATGTTGCCGCCGTGGTTTTCGATGAACTTTGCGGATTGGACGAACATCCCGCCAGAGCCACAGCAGGGGTCATAGACGCGGCCATTGAAGGGCTGTAAAACCTCTACCAATGTGCGGACCACGCATGAGGGGGTGTAAAATTCGCCGGCATTTTTCCCTTCCTGCTCCGCGAATTTGGCAAGGCAGTATTCATAGGTGCGTCCCAGAATATCCTTGCTCTCGCCGTGCTCGATCATTTGGATATTGGTGAATAGGTCTACTACCTCGCCCAACCGGCGTTTATCCAGTTCTGGACGGGCAAAGTTCTTGGGTAAAATATCTTTCAGCCTTTTATTCTCTTTCTCAATACTGCGCATGGCGTCGTCGATTACAGTGCCGATCTCTGGCGTATGGGCAGCAGCGGCAATCGCTTTCCACCGGGCGTTTTCCGGCACGAAGAAGATGTTCTCTGCGGTGTATTCGTCCTTGTCCTCCTCAAAGCCCTCGCCCTCGTCTTTTAGTTCCCTGTACTTGGCCTCGAAGCGGTCGGAGATATACTTCAAAAAAATCAGGCCCAAAACCACAGATTTATATTCCGAGGCGTCCATATTGCCCCGCAGGACGCAGGCGACATCCCAGATTTGCTTTTCAAATCCGATGTTGCTGGAATTTGTTCCAGTCATGTATAGATCCTCCATTGTATAAAATGAAAATATACAGTGCAATTAGTTTTGCAAAGTTTACAGAAAATAAATTTAATATCAATATGTGTTAATAACATACTTTTTCAGCAGTGTACTATTACGGATAGGCCTGTAAATTATACTACTAAAGTTATCTTTTTCGGAACCGGTCCAACCAAGACTTCTTGAAAGGAATACCAAAGAACTCTCGTGCCATATCTAAATCCATGATAATCCAGTCTCTAGACTTATGGGCATCCAGTGTCTCGGGCAATTCCTTTAAAATTCGATCGGCCTCGTATGTGGCCCCAGCGTTGTAGCGTAACTCGTTGGTTCGTTCCGACAAATCAAAGGAGGCCTGGCTGGTTTTCCATGCGTTGCGGATCGTTTTAATGGCATAACTACCAGTAACTTTTTCACTGAAATAGTCATCAAGCGTCAGCGGGCGGATATAGGGAGGCAGTTCTATTTCGGTAAATTCGTCGAAAATCTCTAATAAAACCCGGGATGAGTTCGCTAAAATATCTGGCGCACTCTCTGAAGACTCATCTTTCATTTCTTCTTGCAAATCAGGAACGATTTCCATCATTCTTCTTAAGTATTCTCGATAGAATGCTGTCCCGATTTCTCGTTGCACCGTGCGAACCACACTGCTTCGCATTACTTCCGTATTGGTGAGGCCGGCTTGGACACGGCAGATTACCGTGCGGCGAATAACTTCCTGCGCCACCGCTTTGACGTCCTCATTGGCGCTGATAACCACGGCTGGATAATGGACTAATTGTTCCGCTACTCCAAAGTCGTCATTTTTGATGGTTTCAATAGCATGCTGGCTAAATCGTGCATTGGTCAAATCATCGACAATGATGGGGGCACCTTTTACAGTACGTTTCAAATTTTCGATGCTGGATCGGGTAAAATACGGCGCAGCTAATTTGGTCTTTTGCCCGATCATCATTTTCAGCAAGGTTTCCAGAAAACTAGTTTTCCCTGCTTTGCTTTGTCCATAAACCAAGCCAAACACAGGGTACGGAAGTAGGTTCTGATTGTATCGCACCGCTGTGTCTCGCATTCCTGCCATAAAAGGGGTACAGAAAAACCAGTTGGCAAATTCATAGTACCGGCGCTGCATTCCGGACACATCGCCGTGAAACTTTTTGTACCCGTCCATATATTTAAGGAATAGATCGATATCTTTGGCGATTTCTGCCCTCTCGGGTGACAGATTTAGGGCTTTACCATTGAGCCGAGCTATCTTTTCGTCGGGAAATATCTCTAATTGTGGATATTCGCTCTGTAGTTCTTTCTCCTTTTCCTTATTGGAAACCACTTGCCGGCGAATTGATTTTATTTTTTCCGGAGAGAGCATCAACTTGCCCTTCTTATCCGGCTTGGGAACGGAGGGCGCAAACTTAGTCGATAAATTCTTAATATCCAGAGAAAAGCGAACCTCATCCTGTGCATCCGCTACAGGCTGCAATACAAGCGCTTTTCTTGTGCGCACTGTTCTGGCAATCGGCAACTCGTCTAAATTATCTCCATCATCGGCATACAATAGAGTTTCCTTGGCAATCTGATCCGTGCTTTCATCTCGTAACCCACAGTAACAATCCCAATACCATGCATAGGCCTCGTCTCCATCCAAGTAGCAGATGTTCTCTCTCTGTTGCCCGCTAAATGCAGAGAATGACATATTAGCTGATCCCATGACCACACGTTTGCGACCATTACGCGCTGAAAGTAGATAAATTTTTTCATGAGATAGGATGCTGCGGGCGACATAGAAACGCAATGTTCCCTCCTTGATACGAGACACTAAGTCCAGCTTCATTTTGCTCGCAGTTTCACGCAGCCTCTCAATCGTCTTGCATTGATAGGCCATGATTTCTTGAAGTGAATAGGAAATAACCTCGTCACAGCCAAAAATAATCTCTGCATCTTTAAATAGATCAAGTAACCGGTAGACAAACCCAATTCCTGAGGAATATGTGATGGCATGAAGAGAATCAAAACCAGAAAACAAATGTTGCCAAGACAAGTTTTCCGCCCCACAGAAATTCATTTTTACAACATTTAGAGTGCCAGCCTGCGTAATTTCCAATTGTGTCGGCGCTTGATCTGCTGCGGTGTCAAATAGGGACAGATTTTCCATGCCACACCTCTCATTTCTCTTTAGAACAGCTAACTTTACGATAAAATTCGAACAATAAAACGTATTTGAGGAGGTTTAAGGGATCACCTTTTACTCATTCAGCCTTTCATATGCTTTACGGACTATCTGGGCCATAAGGACTCGGCGTTGGCTCAGAAACTCCATATATTCCATGTTCTCAAAGTTAGCGGGCAACGCATGATTTTCACAGGCTTTCTGGTATCCTTCTTCTCCGAGTTTCTGGCGATAATACGCAACATAATCCTGGGGAGCCTTATCCGAAATTTCGATGTTCGTGGCGTAGTCAAGATAAGTAAAGTTCGCAATCTGGTTTCTGTCACGGTCACTGCTGAATCCAATACCGGCCAGATAGTTTTTGGGGAAAATGTGGTGTTTGTCGATTGCATTTTTCGTTCCGCTGGAACCCAGGATAAAATACTTTGATACCGGAGTATTGCTGAACAGCATAGGCGTATTCAGCACAATCTGTGCCGCCACATATCCATACCATGCGGGAGAAATAGCTGCCGCACTGTTCAGTTCATTGTGAAGGGTCAGCCCAAAGTAGTCGTCGGTAAAGTAGGTTTCAATGACTTGGTCGATGTAGGCAATAAACTCATCTGCAGTATGAATGTCACGCAGATCTGCAAATTGCTTTTCTACTTCAGACTCGGTGGAGCCGGTATAGAAGTAAGTAATGGTACTCATAAAGAACCATTTGCTGATACATTTCTTCAACTGTGCAGCGTCCAACTTATAATCATACTTGGCAATTAAGTAGAGAACATAGCTGAAAACAACTGCATTGGAAGACGCAATCAGCTTATCACTGATATATCCAGCCTCGGCCACGATATTGATAAATCCATGCCAGTTGTTCAGGTTCATAACCTTATCCAGTGCATCTTTGAAAATCTGGAGATTCTCATGCCGAACCTTATCAGAAAACTTTCCCGTTTCCAGGTTTTTGCCTCTCAAAAGCATATAAGCATATCTCAGGCGAGCCCGCTTAAAGCCTACACCGACTGCCATGCGGATGAGGTGAGAGGGCTCAACCGCCAAAAGCGTGTTGTAGGAAGTATTGGCGGCCGGTACTCTGGATGCTGCTGCAAAGGCATTGATTTTATCACTGGTTTCATTCTCATAAACAGAAATGAGGGTTTGGATAAAATTATTTTCTGTCAGACTCTGGCCGCCGGAATTGACTCGGACAAAAATGTCCGCTACATCTTCTTCATCTGCAGTATAGCTGATTTCCAGCATGGGCAAAGAATAATCAGAGAGATTGAGAAGTGCGTTGATACTATCTTCGATTCTATCTTCTTCCTCGTCGGTCAGCAGAGGTAGTTCCTTTTTGCTGCGACCTTCATTGGCCTCTTTGATGAAACGACGCCGGAGAGAACTGATGGAATTATCTTCTTTCGCAAGAAAAACATCACTAATACGGCTGATCCATTCTGGGTCTCTTTCATATGCCTGAGACCACACGGCAAACTCACAAGTCAATGGGTTGTAAGAAATTTTGATCTCACGATCTGCAAAATTCTTATCCTTTACCTTTACAGCATACATTGCTGCCACGAGAGCCGTTAGACGCTGCTGACCATCAATAACAAGTTCCTTAGGTTCCTCGTAAGTCTTCGAGTTATCTCCGATGGTACTTTTTTTGCTCTCATAATCAGCAGGAGATTCCCATAGCATGATATAGCCGATGGGATAACCCTTAAGCATAGAATCGAATAACTCACGCACTTTATTATCTTTCCAAACAAAAGGGCGCTGAAGGTCAGGCAGGCCAATACGCCCATTGCGCACATCCTTGACCAGATCGCCAACTTTACTGGGAATATTTTTGAATAGTTCTTTTCCCATATAGAATCCTCCAATATTGCATTTTTACACATATATACAAAGAAAAATGCTCTACCACTTGGCAGAGCACCGGACGTATAAGTCATACTGCCGAGGCTTACAACAACTTCTGACAGTGTTGTATATAATTTTAGCAGATATAATAGGAGAAAGCAAGGACGCAGTAAGTAATTCCCTATTTCGCAAGACTTCACTTTTTGGCGAATAACAGTAAGATTCCTTGCCCTCTGGGACAGTGCGACGGTGCGACTACTGATGGGAGAGATTATGGCCAGGGAAGAAAAAACTGTTTGTGCCTTCGGTATGGAGGGGAATTGACGGAGACTCTCTGACGGGGTCATTTACCGTATACACTTCTTACCAAACCAATATGTTTGATCGGATCGGGGTATGTTCGGTTCGTTGGTTTTTCCAGGACTCAAGGAGTATATTTTTACTTCACTCAAAAAGATGAAAACTTTTCACCTTTACAACGCTGCCGGAGCACACTATAATACAATTGAACCATGTCAGAGTAATTTTGTCAGAGTAAACCGCCCAGGGGGAAGTATGCGCTCTGGGTTGTACAAACATTTGAAACTCGATCAATCATAAAGTAAGGACATACGACTGCGAAATAAAGCGGTTGTGTGTCCTTTGCTGTTTTAGAGCTGCAAAGAACGCAGCAGTAAACAGTAATACGACCTATATCATGTCTACAGCAATATGACTGCTATTAGGTCTTGCACAATTTGCAAGTGTACAACCCTGTCCTGCTATACTACAATCCACTTGTATGATGTCAGAGTAATTTTGTCAGAGTAAAACCGCCCAGGGGGTAGTATGCCTGTCCGGGTTGTACAAATGAAAGAAAAACGATATTGATCAATCAAAGGACAAATCACTGCGTAAAAGCAGAGGTATGTCCTTTTTTGTTTGATCGGAAAGGAACGATGATGATGAAAACGCAGTTTGTTTTTCAACGCCGATCGGCTTCCGTACCGCAAGTGTCTTCTGCACGCGCCAGAGCAGGAGACACCAGGAAGCAGAAAACATCCCGCGCCCACCTCGCTATACGGATTGGGAGCGGACAACAGAAAACGGTTTCGGCTGCCTTGTCTGGGTACAGGCTGGGCGGAACCCAGGAGGAAACAAAGATGAAGTATTCTTTTCGGGCGCTCCGCACAGCCGGTGCGGACGTCAAGAGGGGCTGGCGCATCCTCGGCCGTGTATGGCAGCACGGTTTTACCCATGCATCTGCCGGCTGGCCTGCCAACAGTCGGTACACGGCGCACGCACGAAGTGCGGCCGGTGTTTTGCCGGTTTTGTGCCTGCCGCGCACCTCGGGTGCAGCCGCGTATGCGGCGCCTGCGGCAATGATTGCTAAACCAAATTACAACAGAGACAGATATCAGTGCCTGCCGGATTCGCTGCTCCTGCGTGCATAAAACCCTGATGTTCAGCCAAAAAACACAGTACAACGGCTGAGTAGGGCAGGATTCTCCCGACCATGCGGGGAAACCGGGCGGAAACGGCCTGCGTTTGCAGACGGGTGAGCTGCGTCTGTCTCCCGGATGAAAGGAGAATACCATGTCCACATATCACATCTATCAAAACCTGCTCGCGCAGGTGGAGCGCGTGTTCCGGCACAGCCGGCAGGGCAGCATCCAGACGCGCCGCCGGTACAAAGAGGCGGTCTGCCGCTTCTGCTATTTTCTCGCGGAAGTCTATCATTTGGAGCGTCTGGCGAACATCGCGCCCAAGCATATTTTCGCCTATGCAGAATTTCTCAAGGAGAACGGCAAAGCAGCCTCGACCATCAAGACCGACCTGGCGGCGATCCGCTTTTTCCACGATCAGATGCCGCAGGTCAAATATCACACGCTGCCGGACAACAGCATGCTTGATCTGGAACGCCGCAGTTTCGGTAAGGTAGACCGTACTTGGAGCGAGCGGGAGTTCAACCGCATGATCGGCAAAGCATGGGGCGAGGGCCGCGAGGACTATGCTGCGGCGCTGTGCCTTGCGCGGTACTGCGGACTGCGCATCCATGAAGTGTTCCGGCTGGACACGGCAACAGCCGAACGCGCGCTGAAAGCCGGTGTGCTGACCATAAAAGGCAAAGGAGGCAAAGTGCGCACCGTACCGCTGGAAGAAACGCCGCGCATTGAGCTCACAAAAATGCTGTCGCAGACGCAGCGCGGACATAAACTGTTTGTGCCGGACGATATGCCGACCGACCGCGCCATCAACAACTTCCAGTGCTTCATCTACCGCTATCGCAGTGCGGTACAGGACGCGGATTCGCACCGGCCGATGACCTGTCACGGCCTGCGGCATACATACGCGGTCGAGCAGTATCTTGCTTGCCGGAAGCAGGGGATGGACGAGCATGCGGCCTGCCTCCATGTGTCCAGACTGCTCGGACATGAACGCGAGGACGTGACGCGCATTTATCTGGCGTCGCTTCGGAAGGGAGGCGAGGACAATGGCTGAAAAGCGTTACACCAGCTTTGACGAACTGCCGCTGACGCTGACCGTACCCGAGGTAGCGGAGGTTCTCGACATCGGCCGCAACACGGCCTACGAGATCGTGCGGTCTGGTGACCTGCCCAGCCGCCGTATCGGCAAGCGCGGCCAGATCCGCGTGCTCAAATATGATCTGGAGCGGTATATGAAAGGCGAGCTGTAAACAAATAAGGCGTGTGCCCAAACGGCACACGCCTCATCATTGTATTTCCTGCTCTAAGTCATCAAACAATTCGCTGTCAAAAAAATCTCGTATGCTGATTTCCAAGCCATCACATATTTTCTTGATGGAAACAACCCCCGGATTTTTACTTTTCTCATTCAGCATACTATAAACAGTAGACGGTGGGATCCCTGAAACCGTAGCCAAGGCGTTCACCGCAATATTCCTTTCTGCACACAGGTCAAGAATGCGCTTTGCAACAGCTTCTTTGATATTCAACTCGCATTCCCTCCCTGCAATTTATCGTATGTTCATTTTAATAAAACTTGCGATAAATCGTATGGGATATATCGTAGAAATGCCTAATATGATGTATAATTGCGATATATCCCATAAGGAGGAGATTGGATGGTTGCCTGCACTTTTTTCGGCCATCGGGACTGCCCGGACAGTATTCGTCCCAAACTGCGCAGCGTGCTGATAAATCTGATTGAAAATCAGCAAGCAGACACTTTCTATGTCGGTCGGCAAGGTTCTTTTGACGCACTTGTTTACGCCACGCTGCGCGAATTGGCAGCGGAATATCCCCATATTCGCTATGCCGCAGTGCTGGAACGCCTTTCCGGGAAAAACACAGATGATTTTACTGAGACGTTGTTTCCCGGAGCGATGGAAAATGTCCCGCCCCGCTTTGCCATCGACCGCAGAAACAACTGGATGCTTCAGCAGGCGGATTTTGTTGTGGTGTATGTCACGCATACTTGGGGCGGCGCCGCAAAGTTCGCCGGGAAAGCAGAAAAACAAGGAAAAATTGTCATTAACCTTGCGGATTGAAAACGCTATCCCAACACGAAGCGAAAAAACCAGCCTCCCAAAAATAACTTCGGGAGGCTGTTTGCAGTGCAGCGATGCTATCTGCGATAGCCGCTGTGCTCTTTATCGTGGCCATATCTTCCATATTTGCGATAATCCTCGAATATGCCGTCTACATCTATATTGCAGTGCCGGGCGAGAAAGTATATGTGCTTACAGGGTGCTCCGCCGTGCTGATTTTTACCAAAATCAGGACAAGTACAAGAGCGGAGCGAGGTTTTGTAACGTCCGGATGTGCCGATGATCTCATAGGTCTGATCGGGGGACAGGCTGAGCCGGATATCTTCGGATTTGGAGCGAAGATAGCGTGCATACTGCCCATCATCCCGATGAACGCAGCCTGACCACGGCGCAAATGTATCGGGATGATACATCATAACACGCGGAGCTGTATTGGTTGGGGCAGCGGGCATTTGTTCGTCGGCACTTACGTTCGGCGACGGTTCCTCGTTTTCCTGTGGTGATGAGTCGGTAAATTGTTCAGACTGGCTTCGTTGTTGATAAATATAAATGTGAAAGACAACCAGTGCCAGCAGACAAACGAACGGTGGTACGATGACATATATCGCACGTAAGATTTGCATCAGGTGCATGGGAATTCCTCCTTCCTGATGGGATCGGTTGTTGTCATTCCGCCTTTTCCCGCTTCCTCTCCCGGCTCCCTTTGCGCAGGCTCTGTGCGACGGCCTCGATCGTCTGCTCGTGCGTGGTATCGAGCAGGTGGGTGTAGATCATGGATGTTGTCGCGACCGTACTGTGTCCGAGCGATTTGCTGATGTTGTAGATCGTTGCGCCCGAGTGGTTGGCGAGCGTTGCAAATGTGTGCCGCAGTCCGTGCAGGGTGAGCTTGGGCAGGCGGTTTTTGCGGATAAATTTGCTGAATACTTCGGTTAAATAGTTCGGCAGATAGGGCTCACCGTTCTGCCAGGTCAGCACATAGCCTGTATTATGATATTCTACGCCGTAAAACAGCCGGTTTTCGCGCTGCAGCTTGCGCTCAGCGCGTAACACGCGGACGACCTCGTCCGGCATGTGCAGCAAACGGGTCGAGGAACGGTTTTTGGTGTCCTTTTCAATCACCTGAGACCCGGCCATCGTGCGGGCGCGGTGGATGCACAGCGTTTTGCCTTGAAAATCAACATCCTTCCAGCGCAGGCCGCACATTTCCTCGCGGCGCAGGCCGAGATAGCCCGCGAGATAGACGACCGGCTCCAGGCGGGTGCCCTTGACGGCATCCAGCAGCCGGAGCAGGGATTCGACGTCATAAAAATGCGGCTCAGGGCGCTTGAATTTGGGCGGTTCCACGCGGTCGGTCGGGTTGCGGGTAAGCACATCCTGCATGACCGCGATCCGCAGTGCGTTGCGCAGCAGGTCGTGGTGCTTGCGCGCCGTGTTAGGGGACAGGCCGCAGTCGTTGCACAGGTAAGCATAATATTGCTGGATACGCTGCGGGGACAGCGATTGCAGCGGAATATCCCCAAGCTGTGGAATGATGTGGTTCACGATCATCTGGCTGTACCCGTGGACCGTTGTCGCGGCGCGGTTGGGACGCACGACGGCATCCATCCAGTAGTTCAGCCACTGGGCGACCGTGGTGTCGTTCGGCTGGGTGAGCGCGCCGAAGTCGCGCTGCACCTCGTGCAGCCGCAGCGCCTTGCGGGCGTCCGTCAGACGGGCAAAGGTGCGGGTCTTCTTGATCTGGTGTCCGCGCGCGTCGCGCCCGAAATCCAGATTGACATAGTATTTCTTTTTCTCGTCGTCAAACGAGATGTTGCGCTCGACGCGCGTGCGGGACATTTGTGTTCACCGTCCTTCCTCTGATAAAGTGGGCGGCGCAGCGGTGCACGAGCCGCGCCGGAAGAACGGATACCGGTATCTGTTGCGGGTGGCTCCGACTTGCGCATTTTTGCTTTTGGAGTACCCTGCTTATAGTGTATCATAAGTTCAAAACCGTAATCTACCGGAATATCTACCGAAATTTTCAAAACGTATTTTCGGTTGCAAAAACAGGATGAAAATAAAAGATACCACCTGTTATCAGGTGGTATCAGTTGGAAAGTTGGTGGAGCCGAGGGGAGTTGAACCCCTGTCCGAAAGCACATTCACCGTGACTTCTCCGGGCGCAGTTTGTCTTTTTGCATTCCCTCCATGACACGCCGGCAAACAGGCTGGTCACTTCAGTAGAGTCATGTTACATGACGGGGGCAACTCTTACCCCGTACACGTTCACCACTAATCGACGCCGGGTCTCAAAGCCGTGGTCCTCTCTGAGCCGACGGGCTAAGCCTTAATTAGGCAGCCTGAAGAGTATAATCGTTGTTGTTTAATTTATAAACAGTTGGAGCTTTTTACGCAGATCCCCACTGCGGCCCGCTATCCCGGCTTCAACGCCCCCGTCGAACCCGTTACGGCCCCATTTCGGGTGCATCCATCGGATGCGAAAAAATCAACGATTTCGTTCCTTCATCGCGCGGTCCATCTCCCGCTTGGCATCACGTGCCGCAATGCTGTCGCGTTTGTCATGCAGTTTTTTACCCTTGCACAGACCAAGCTCGATTTTGACACGCGAATTTTTGAAATAAACCGAAAGCGGAATGAGTGAATAGCCGTCCTGCTTAGTCTTGCCAAACAGATTTGCGATCTCTTTTTTGTGCATCAGCAGACGCCGCACGCGCAGCGGGTCCTTATTGAAGATATTTCCCTTTTCATACGGAGAAATATGCATTCCGCGCACAAAAAGTTCGCCATCTTTAAAGGTGCAGTAGGAATCCTTCAGATTGATCTGCCCCTGCCGAATGGACTTGACCTCCGTACCGGCCAGTTCAATGCCCGCTTCGTATTTTTCCTCGACAAAGTAGTCATGCCATGCTTTTTTGTTGGCCGTGACCTGTTTGGTGCCTTGCTTGGACACTGCGCCCATGGCAATCCCTCCTTTTCGTGGCTCTGTTTATCATATCATGCAATACGGCGTTTGTAAAGACACAAGAATGTTACAAATTGTGACCAAAACAGCGCTGCCGCTCAAAAAAGCGGCAGATCGCCTGTAATTGGATCGACTTTTTCGGGCAGCGCAGGCTCGAATGCAAGACAGGTGTAGGTCGGCTGACCGTGAAACTCCGTGAGGCCATTATCGCAGATCAGCGCGGACAAAATTCCCGCTTCCTTGGCCTTGCGGTCAATCGCAAGCAATTCTTCTTCCGAATCGACATACACGCACACCTTGGCCACGCCGCGCGAAAACCACTCACTGAGCGGTGTGGCAGACTGTGTACTCCCCGTCAACATCACACCGGTTTCATCCGCCCGAATCTGCCCCAGCCGGTTTTCCCGTTCCAACGCAGCCAGCACGGCCGTGACGCAAGCATGTCCTGCCTGCGCCGCAATCTTACCTTTGCGCATTTTCAGATCCCGCCGCATCACAATCATCTGCTTGGGTTTATCCATTCCTGCGCCTCCCCTGCTTATTCCACCTTATTGGTCAGCTTGCCGATGCCTTCAATCTCGCAGGTGACAACGTCGCCCTTCTTGAGGAACTTCGGCGGCGTAAAGCCCATGCCGACGCCCGCGGGCGTGCCGGTCGCAATGATGGTGCCTGCCTTGAGCGTCATGCCTTGCGACAACTCAGCAATGATCTCCGCCACAGAATGCAGCAGATGGTCGGTGTTGCTGTTCTGACGCGGTTCGTCATTGACCGTGGACGAAATATCCAGCGCCGGCGGATAGGCAATCTCATCCGCCGTGACGATACACGGCCCCATCGGGGTAAAGCCGTCGAGCGACTTGCCGAAATACCACTGATTATGCGCAGTCTGCAAATTGCGGGCGGAAACATCATTGACGATGGTATAGCCGAAAATGTGGCCGGGCGCTTCGGACACGCTGACATTCTTGCAGTCCTTGCCGATGACAACACCCAATTCCGCTTCATAGTCCAGACTGTCTACCAGACCTTCATACGCCGGGATCGGGTCACCGCAGCCGGACGCTTCGCACACGCGCTTGCTGAAGTACACGGCTTTTTTGCGGTTGACCAGAAAGGCATCCTCATGAAAACGCGCGGACTCAACCGCGTGATCTGCATAATTGATGCCAAGGCAGATCAGATCCTGCGCCGGGTACGGGATAGGGGCACGCAGACGCACGCTATCCAGTCGCAGCGCCGCGCCCTCGGTCGCCTGCTCCACATCCGACAGACGCACCATCTGTGCAGGGGAAATGCGGCGAATCAGCTCAGTCATATCAGAAAACGACAGGCCGAACGCCTCGAGCGGCCAGATCAGTCCCGGCCAGCCTTTATAACCGATACCGATGCGATCGACGCCGTCATTGTTTTGATACGTATATAATTTCATACATTGGTCACGCTCCTATTGATGTTTGCCAATGTTTATGATAGCACAAATTGCACAAAAATCAAAGCATCTATTTGAACCTTTCCACAAAATATGTTATGCTTGAAGCAACGCAAAAGCCAACACAACGTTTTATTCTTTCACATCACACTTGTAAGATTGGAGGAACCGCCATGACCGGAACCTGTGAGGATTGCGCGTATAGCGTATACGACGACACGCTGGACGAATATGTCTGTGAAGCCTATCTCGACGAGGACGAATATTACCGCCTGACGCAAAGCAACGGACCTTGTCCCTACTACCGCTCTGGCGACGATTACGAGCTGGTGCGCCACCAAAACTAAGGAGAGAGTATCATGACTGAACGAGAAAAAGCAGCCGCGGGGCTTCTGTATGACGCCAATTACGACCCAGAACTGATACAAGCCCGCGCGATCGCCAAAGACCTTTGTATGGACTACAACCAGTTACGCAGTGCACAGAAAGAGGAACGTCTCGCGCTGCTGCGCACATTGCTGGCCGTCTGCGACGAGGATACCTACATTGAACCGCCGTTTTTCGTCGATTACGGCAGCAACATTCGCGTAGGAAAAGCATTTTACGCCAATCACAATCTGGTTATACTGGACGGCGCACCCGTCACCTTTGGCGATCATGTGTTCATCGGTCCAAACTGCTGCTTTTCCACAGCCGGACACCCGCTCGACATCGAGCAGCGAAATGCCGGTTTGGAATATGCCAAGCCGATCACGGTCGGCAACAATGTGTGGATTGGCATGGGCGTACAGGTAGTGCCGGGCGTCACAATTGGCGATAATGTCGTCATCGGCGCAGGCAGCGTGGTGACCAAGGATATCCCTGCCGGTGTTCTGGCCGTTGGTGTGCCCTGCCGCCCTGTGCGGGAAATCGCACAAAAACCGCGCCGCGTTATTCTATAAAAAAACACAAAAAACCTCTGCCGCTTGGCAGAGGTTTTCGTTTTGCTTATGACACCGCCTCGACGGTCTCAACGCCGTTTTCGCGGTAGGTGTACACGGTAAATCCGCTGTACGTCCATACGCCGTCCTCTCCCTCACCCATGCAGCTGGGCGAATAGGTCTTGGAGCTGGGCGAGCCGAGCGCGCCCTCCAGCGCAGAGGCAGACGAACCGATGTAACCAGATGCCTGCGAAGCGGTCGGCTTGGCCGGTTCCGGTTCCGGCTCAGGCTGCGGTGCGGGAGCCGGAGTGGATTCCGGCTTGCTGGTCGAAGTACTGCCGGACGAGCTGCCCGACGAAGGCTTGCTGGTCGTGCTGCCACTCGAAGAAGTCGAACCAGACGACGAACTGCCGCTCGACTGCGGTTTGCTGGTCGAACTGCTGCCCGTGCTCGTGCCGGACGAAGTGCTGCCCGTCTGCGGCTTGGACTGCGCCGTGCTGTCCGAAGTCTGACTGTCGGCAGCGGCATCCTTGTCCGCTTCAGCCTTGTCCTCTTCGCGGGTTTCATCCTCGGTCTTGTCCGTGTTTTGCTCATCCTTTACCGCGTCAACGGTCTCATTTTCCTGTTTATCCTCGGCTGCGGTATCCTGATTGCTGCCGCAGGCTGCCAGACTGCCGCACAGAATCAGCGCCAGCAGCAGGGCTGTCATTTTCTTTTTCATATCTTGTCCTCCCAATTATTTCTGGTTGTCTCTGATTTATTCGACGGATTCCGCCTCTTGGTTGTTCCCCAAATCCGGCGGATATTTGAGCAAATTTTCAAGGTTGCGCTCAACGATCTCAACGATCACTGTGTCGCCCGCCTGCACCTGCGTGAGTGGATAGGGCATCTGGCGTGTGATAACCGCTTCGCGGAAGTCCGCAGCCAAAAAGGGGTGTAACGCATTACCGAACGAATCACGGCACAGAATCAAACGACCGTTCTGCGCATGCTCGCTTGTGGTTTGGATCAAAATATCCTCGGCTGTACGCGGCGGCGTGACATAGGAAAAATCGATTTCGTACTGCTGCTGCGCTTCCAGTTTACTCCCCTTGGGATACAGCATTTCATACAAATCGCCACGGTGGGTGTTCTCGGTCGTGTAAGGTGCGCCCCCAAACGCCGTATAGGGCAAGCCGAGCGTCTGCATCAGGAAGTCATGCGCAAGTGCGGCACCGCGGTTGGTCCAGTGCGAATCGGTGCGCAGATAGAGCGTTTCGTCCTGCTCGGACAAAAAAGTGAACAAATCTGCGTAATTCACCCCATATTCCTGCAAATACGGTTTAACTAATTCGTAATTGCCCGGGGAATCGCTTTGCAGATAGCGTGCGGGCATATGTTCGGGATAAAGCGAGTTCTTATTGGGCGCAATGGTGAACAAAAAGCGCGCGCCGCGAGCCTCACAATAAGCCTGCATATCCGCAACCGTCTGCGCAATCTGCTGCGCCTGCTCGTCGGTCAGCGTAGCATGATTCTGATAATCGTCCAGTGTTTGAGCGTAGTACAGCCAGCCGTCCGAGCCGTAAATCACATCCTCCGCCGGAGAAGTGGCCAGCAGCGTAGTCTGCAAGGCGGCGTTTGCCGCAACCATTTCCTGCCGCAGCGCAAAGTGGTCAGCGATATAATCGGTCACCTGATCGAGCACCGCGGTGTTCCAACTGCCATCCTCATTGTGCAGCGTGGGCTTGGGTGACAGGCGCTCATTGGCGGCCGCCTGCGTCGGCGGCAGGAACAGCATACCCGCCGAGGGCAGCAGACAGAGCAGCACGAAGGCTGCGGTAAAAATTCTATATTTCATGGCAGCCTCCTTTAAAACTGGAAATAGATAAAGGGGTTGAACGTGCCAGCCGAAAGGTTCAGCATGCACAGCACCAACAGTGCCATTGCGCCTGCCAGCGTGATCGATTCATTTTTCGGCTGCAACCGCTTTGCGGTCGGAACGCTGAGCACAAGCGCTAAAACCAGCGTCAGTAAGAATGCAGGTGTAAATAATGAACATACGGTCACTGTTCCTGTCCAGCCTAAACCAACGCCGGTGAACATCGCAGCAAACATGGCTCCCGCCTGCGCAAGCGATTCCGCACGAAACAGTGTAAAGCCAAGCACGACCACCAGCACGGTATAGACATGGCCGACTACTCTGCCCCGGAGCCGCTCCTTTGGCACGACGCCGCTGTCCTCCAGCACAGAGAACAGGCCATGCCACAGGCCCCACAGCACAAACGTCCAGTTTGCGCCGTGCCACAGGCCGGTCGTAAAGAACACAATCACACGATTGATCCAGGTGCGCACCCTGCCCTTGCGGTTGCCGCCCAGCGGGATATACAGATAATCCCGAAACCATGTGGAAAGCGAGATATGCCAACGCCGCCAAAACTCTTGAATGGTGGTGGAAGCGTATGGGTAATCGAAATTCTCGAGGAAATGAAAGCCAAACATGCGGCCCATGCCGATCGCCATATCGCTGTAACCGGAAAAGTCAAAGTAGATTTGTAAGGTGTAGCAGATTGCGCCCGTCCACGCAGCGAACATACCGATTTCGCCCGCAGGCAACGCGAACACTGCGTCCGCCATCTGTCCCATTGCGTTGGAGATCAGCAGCTTTTTGGACAAACCGCAGATAAACCGCCGAATGCCCAGCGCAGTCTCGCGCGGCGTGGTCTGCCGCTGGTCGATCTCTTTTTCGATGTCATGGTATTTAACAATCGGTCCCGCGATCAGCTGCGGAAAGAAAGAAATATACAGCAGCACCTTGATAAACGACCGCGAGACAACCGAACGATCCCGATACACGTCGATCACATAGGAAAGCCCCTGAAACGTGAAGAACGAAATACCGATCGGCAGCGCAATACCGGTCAGCGGCAGCGACGTTCCAAACCAGCCATTCACCGTACCAATCGCAAAATCTGCATACTTAAACACCGCCAACAGACCAATGCCACCCGCTACCGCAATTGACACCCCCAGTTTGGGATGCTTTCCCGCTGCGAGCAGGCCGCACACATAGTTGAGCACGACGCTCAGCAGCAGCAACGGCAGATAGACCGGCTGCCCGAACGAGTAAAAGATCAGGCTCGCCACAAGCAGCAGGATGTTTTTTGCCCGGATGCCGCGCAGCAGGCGGTCGAGCACGAACACGACCGGCAGAAAGATGAACAGAAAAATTGCCGAACTGAAAACCATGTTGATTTTTCCTTTTTTCTCTTTATTATGCCTGCCCGCCCTCTGTTTTACTCTCGCGCACATAGTTTGCAATCGCAATACCGCCGCTGACCAGCACCAGCGCGCTCAGATTGCGCAGCGTCAAAATCTGCTCACCCAGCACGATCGCGGAAATCAGCGCGCCGAATACCGGAATCAAAAAGCAGAACAAGCTGACCTTGCCCACCGGGAATTTGCCCAGCAGCGCCGTCCAGATCGTAAACGCTGCGGCAGACAACACCACCATATACGCCAGCAGCAGCACTCCGACCGACGTGACCGCCCCAAGCTGGCCTCCGCCCAGCAAACCGACCACCAGCAGGAAGACTCCACCCAGAAGCAGCTGCCAACCGGTCAGCAGCATCGGGTCGCGTCCCGGTGTATAGATGCGGGAAACCAGTGCACCTGCACCGGCCGACACCGCTGACAACAGCACTAAACCGTCGCCGTGCAGGTTAAAGCCGTTCAGTCCGCCCAGCCCGAGCACCAGCACACCCGCAAAGCCGCACAGACAACCGAGCACCTTCTGCCGGTTCATCTTATCGTTCTGCAAAAACAGATGCGCCAAGATGAGCGCAAAAAAGGTCTGCGTGCCGGACAGCACCGCTCCTTTGGTGCCCGTCGTCCCGGACAGGCCAATGTAATAGCACACATATTGGATCATGCTCTGGAACAGACAGATCCAAAAAATCGGTTTCCACTCGCTGCGCACCGGAACGATACGGTGTCCCTTGATCCGCGCTACCAGCAGCACCAGCAGCCCCGCCAAAGCAAACCGCCAGCCCGCAAAGTACAGCTGGGAGAACGGTGCATCCGACGCAATGGCAAACAACTCATATCCTTTTTTGATGCAGGGGGCTGCACTGCCCCACAGCGCGGTACACAAGACCGCAGGCATATATAACCGACGAAATACTCCTGTTTTTTGTTCCTTCATTTGCTCTTCCCCTTTTTCTGACGTGAAGCCAGTATAGCATTTTTCCCGTCCCCCCGCAAGTAAGGGACTTTTATCGGACACTTCCTCTGGTATTCTATGACCATAGGAGGTGAACGGCATGATTTACAGTTGTCAGACCAAATGCTGCCACTATATTTTTCTCGGCAGCGAACAACAGCGCGCCTGCCCTGACTGCGGCAAACCGCAAATCCGTCCTGCAACCGCAGCGGAACGTGCCGAGTTCTTCCACCGGCACACTGCCGCCCTTGTCCGACGCCGCCGCTCCGGCTGAGCGCACAGCAAAAGACCTTCCGAACCACTCCGGAAGGTCTTTTACATGCCGTTTTCATTTGTCATTTCATTTTTGACTCCTCAGGGCAGCCACATCAGCCACCGTAATGATTTCACATTACTTGGCGGTGTGACGCGCCTTGCGAGACATCGACTTGACGCGGTTCTGGCCCAGATCCAGCATACGCGCTGCGACCAGATCATTGAAGAAACCCTTCATCATGATTTCGTCACGCTCCTTTTCGTGTAATGTTTCTGAGATCGTTTTCCTGATCTCTGCTATTATAATACACGCAGCGCGGCGAAAAAACAAGCGGCATGTTTTATGAATATCAAACAACTAACGACGTTTATTTTTATGCACTTTTACCTATGCTTGTTAACATTTTGTACATATTTTGCAGAAGTTAATTAGAAGTTTTCAACAACTTAACCTTTTCCATATTCTTTAGCGAGTTCTGCAAAAAGCGGCAGCGCACGCCGAATGGTTTCGGTCTGCACGCAATAGGAAATACGCATATGGCCCGGTGCACCAAAGTCTGCGCCCGGCACAACCAGCAAATCATATTTCTTCGCGCGCTCGCAGAACGCACGGTCATCCGGCTCAAGTGTCTGCGGAAACAAATAAAACGCACCCGCAGGCTTGACGCAGGCATATCCCATTTGGGTCAAGCCATCATAAAGCAGATCACGGTTGGTCTGATAGACCGAAATATCCCCTGTCTGTCCCACGCAGCGCGCCACCACACGCTGGAACAAGCTGGGTGCGCATACATAGCCCAGTGCACGGCCCGCGCCGCACACAGCCGCATACAGGTCCGCGCTGTCGGCCGCCTGCGGCGGCACCAACACATAGCCGATACGCTCGCCCGGCAGCGAAAGTGACTTGGAATAAGAATAGCAAACAATGGTGTCGTCATAGTAGTTCGGCACAAATGGCACCTGTACCCCATCATATACGATCTCGCGGTAGGGTTCATCCGACACCAGATAGATCGGGTGCCCATACTGCTTTTCTTTTTCACGCAAAAGTGCAGCCAGCTGCCCCACCGTCTGTTCGGAATAGACCGCGCCCGAGGGGTTATTCGGAGAATTGACGACAACCGCCTTGGTATGCTCGTTCAGCGCCTGTTCCAGCGCGTCAAAGTCGATCTGAAAATCCGCGATGGACGGCGGCACAATCACACATTTCGCCCCTGCCCCGCGCTCAATGAACATGATATATTCCGGAAAATACGGTGCAAGAATGACGAATTCATCCCCCGGACAGGCAATTGCCTTGAACGCACAGGACAGCGCCGCTGCCGCACCCGCGGTCAGATACAGGCTGTCGCCCGTGTACGACGTACCAAAGCGACGGTTGAGATCATCCGCCAGCGCTTTGCGCACATCCGCCGCGCCCTGCGCAGAGGTGTAGCCATGCAGCGCGACTGGGTCTCCCGCGGCCTCGGCCAAAATTGCCTGCCGCACCGCGTCCGGTGCAGGCACATTCGGATTGCCGATTGAAAAATCAAACACGTTTTCCCGGCCGACCACCGCCGCGCGCTGGTTGCCGTATTCAAAAAGCTCGCGGATGGTGGAACGGTTGTTCCCCAGCGCGGCCATCTGCTGATTGAGCATATAAATCCCGCTCCTTTCTTATGGAATTTATTATAGCACAGTGCAAAAGTACGTGCAAGACAAAGCCCGCCGCACAGCCAATGTGCAGCGGGCATTTGCATTTATTCAAACTTGATCTGCTTTTCAGGCAAGTCCTCATCGGTCAGCAGCGCCCCGATTGACGGGATGCTGCGGCAACGGTAGCGGCCGTTGTCCGATAATCCGGCCTCCTCCATACGGCAGGCGCGTGTAATCGTGTGCTTGCCGCGCAGCACCATAGCCTGTACGCCCTGCGTCGAACGGCTGGCCTTGATATCCAGCATGTTCGCACGGAAGGTCAGCGCGCGGTTAGCAGTCGAGAACATGGTGATCTCGGTTTCTTCATCGACCGGATGGAAGAACGCCACCGCAGGCGACTTGGCCGAGTACGCGCCGGTCAGTCGGCGGCGATTGGTCTTGGTCTCAAAGCTTTCGAGCGAAAAGCGTGCAGCCTTACCGTTCTGGAACACGATAACCATATTGCCCTTGTAATCGCCCGGCAGCATGGCATAGACTGGTGTCTCTCCCTCGTCCATCCCCAGTTTACCGGCAAGATAATCGCCCAACACGGACGCTTTACAGTCCTCAAAGTCATAAAGGTGCGCCTTGTAGGCTTGCTGCATATTGGTGAAGAACACTATTTCGGCTTTGTTTGTCGTTTCAGCCTGCCAGATCACCTCGTCGCCGTCCTTGAGCTTGTGCTCCTGCGACATGCGCCACGACTGCGGCGTGATCTTCTTGAAGTAGCCCTCGCGCGTCAGGAACAGCAGCACCGCGTAATCCTCGATGTGGTCCTCCTCATCGAACTCCGGTACCGCCCCGGCGGTTACCAGACGGGTACGGCGCGGCGACGGGTATTTCTTGATAACCTGCTCCAGCTCTTTGACGATGATATTGCGAATCTTCGTCTTAGATTTGACGATCTCTTCGAGTTTGGCGATCTCCTTTTCGAGCGCTTCGGTTTCCTGCGTGCGTTTGAGGATATATTCCTTATTGATGTTGCGCAGGCGAATATCCGCAATGAACTCCGCCTGAATCTGGTCGATACCGAAGCCGATCATCAGGTTGGGAATGACCTCGGCATCCTCCTCGGTCTCGCGGATAATGCGAATCGCCTTGTCAATATCCAGCAAAATCTTGGCCAGACCGTGCAGCAAATGCAGCTTGTCCTTTTTCTTGTTCAGGTCAAAGAACACGCGGCGACGCACGCACTCGGTGCGCCATGCTGTCCACTCCTCGAGCAGCTCACGCACACCCAGCACACGCGGCATGCCGCCGATCAACACATTGAAATTGCAGGAAAAGCTGTCCATGAGCGGCGTCAGCTTCATCAGCTTTGCCATCAGCTTATCCGGGTCAGTGCCGCGCTTGAGGTCAATTGCAATTTTGAGGCCTGACAGGTCGGTCTCGTCGCGCACATCAGCGATCTCGCGCAGCTTGCCGGACTTCGCCAGTTCGGCGATCTTGTCGATGATCGCCTCGATCGTGGTGGTGTACGGGATTTCCGTAATCTCGATCAGGTTGTCCTTTTTATCAAACGTCCACTTGGCACGCACCTTGAATGAGCCACGCCCGGTCTCGTAGATCGAACGTATCTCCTTCTCGTCATAGATCAGCTCGCCGCCGGTCGTGAAGTCCGGCGCAGGCAGCGTTGTGAGCAGATCGTGCTCCGGATTCTTGATGCATTCGATCGTTGTGCGGCATACCTCTTCCAGATTAAAACCGCAGAAGTTGGACGCCATGCCGACCGCAATACCCGTGTTGGCAGAAACCAGAATGTTTGGGAAGGTAGTCGGCAGCAACGTCGGCTCCTTCATTGTGCCGTCGTAGTTATCGACGAAATCGACCGCATCCGTGTCGATATCACGGAACAGCTCCGCGCAGAACGCATCCAGCTTTGCCTCGGTATAGCGCGGCGCAGCGTAAGCCATATCGCGCGAATATACCTTGCCGAAGTTGCCCTTAGAATCGACAAACGGCATTAGCAACGCCTCATTGCCGCGCGTCAGACGCACCATTGTCTCGTAGATCGCAGCGTCACCGTGCGGATTGAGCTTCATGGTCGAACCAACGATATTGGCCGACTTGGTGCGGTTGCCATTCAGCAGCCCCATCTTGTACATCGTGTACAGCAGCTTGCGGTGCGACGGCTTAAAGCCGTCGATCTCCGGGATTGCACGCGAAACGATAACGCTCATCGCATACGGCATATAGTTCTCGCGCAGCGTATCCGTGATACGCTGATCAACCGAAGGATGCTCTTTATATACTTTTGGCTCGTCGTTTTTCTTCTTTGCCATCCAAATTTAACTCCTTGTCAGGATATATCTGCCAACTCGAGGTACTGTGCGCCATTTTCCGCGATATACTCCTTGCGGCCGGACAGGTTATCCCCCAGCAGCAGATCAAACATCTCGCTGGTTGCCTTGGCGTCCTCCGGCTGAATGCGGATCAGGCGACGGGTCTCGGGATTCATTGTGGTTTCCCACATCATGTCCGCCTCGTTTTCGCCCAGACCCTTGGAGCGCTGGATCAGCACCTTTTTCCCCTCAAGTTTTTGCAAAATTGCAGCCTTTTCGCTCTCGTCAAACGCGAAATAGCTCTTATCTCGATAGGTGATCTCATAAAGCGGCGACTCCGCGATATAGACATAGCCCTTTTCGATCAGCGTCGGCACCAGCCGGTACAGCATGGTCAAGATAAGCGTGCGAATCTGGAAACCGTCCACATCGGCATCCGTGCAGATAATGATGCGCCGCCAGCGAAGCGCTTCCAGATCGAACGCAGACAGATCTTTTGCAGCCTTTCCGCGCACCTCAACCCCGCAACCAAGCACTTTGAGCAAATCGGTGATGATATCGTTCTTAAAAATCTTACCGTAATCTGCCTTCAGGCAGTTGAGGATCTTGCCACGCACCGGCATAATCGCCTGAAACTCACTATCTCGCCCCTGCTTGACCGAACCGAGTGCGGAATCACCCTCCACGATATACAATTCGCGGCGCGTTACGTCCTTGGTGCGGCAATCCACAAATTTCTGCACACGGTTGGCAAGGTCCATGCCACCGGACAGTTTTTTCTTGATGTTCAGGCGCGCTTTCTCTGCCTGCTCGCGGCTGCGCTTGTTGATCAGAACCTGCTCGGCAATCTTGTCCGCCTCAGCTTTGTTCTCGATGAAGTAAATCTCCAGCCCCTGCTTGAGGAAATCGGTCATCGCCTCCTGAATAAACTTGTTGGTGATGGCCTTTTTGGTCTGGTTTTCATACGAGGTCTGGGTGGAAAAACAGTTGGTCACCAGCACCAAGCTATCCAGCACATCCTGGAATGTGACCTTACTCTCGTTCTTGGTGTACTTACCGTTCTGTTTGAGATAACCGTCCAGCGCCGAAACAAATGCCGAGCGCACCGCCTTGTCAGGCGCGCCGCCGTGTTCCAACCACGAGGAGTTATGATAATACTCAATACGAGACACTGCGGACGAAAAGCAAAACGCACAACTGAGCTTTACCTTGTATTCCGGCTTATCCGCGCGGTCACAGCCGCGCCGCTCTCCCTCCAAAAACTGCACCGAGGTCAGCGGATTTTCGCCGACCAGCTCGGTGACATAATCCACAATACCGTTTTGATACAGGAACTCGGTCGTTTCAAACTTTCCGCCAACCTGATTTTTCAGCACAAACTTGATATGGCTGTTGACCACGGCCTGTCGCTTGAGCGTATCGAGATAATAATCGACCGGGATGTTGATATCGGTGAACACCTCGAGATCAGGCTTCCAACGGATGGTCGTACCGGTCTTTTTCGAGGTCGTTGGCTTTTTGACAAAGCCTTCCTTGGTTGGCGTCTTGTTTTCGCCTTTTTCAAAGTGCAGACTGTACTCGAACCCGTCGCGTACGACGGTCACATCCATATATTCCGAAGAATACTGGGTCGCACAGGTACCCAGACCGTTCAGACCCAGAGAAAACTCATAGTTTTCGCCAGAGTCGTTCTTATATTTGCCGCCCGCATACAGTTCGCAGAACACCAGCTCCCAGTTATAGCGCTGCTCGTTCTCATTCCACTCGATCGGAATACCACGGCCGCGGTCAGCGACCTCGATCGAGCCGTCCTCATAGCGGGTGGTAACAATCTCTGTACCAAATCCCTCGCGCGCCTCGTCGATCGAGTTGGACAGAATCTCAAACACCGCATGCTCGCAGCCTTCCAACCCATCCGAGCCGAAAATAACACCCGGACGCTTGCGCACACGATCCGCGCCCTTGAGCGAGGAAATGCTCTCGTTGCCGTATGACGGTTTCGCTTTGCTCATAAAGTCCTTAACTCCCTGTTTCCGCAATTCTCAAATCCATAACTATATTATTATACGCTGTTTTTTTGTTTTTTTCAATTGTTTTCCGATATATGGGTCTAAAGTCTGTTTTTCGAGCAAAAAGCGCGCGCTGTTTTTTTGCAGCGCGCGCTTTCTATGATAATGGGCGGTGGGGCCTCTTGTCTTTGGACTGTCCGGGAGCCTGCGCGGTATTCCGTCCCACAGGGCCGAACAGATTTTTCATCGTCTTCCCATGAAGAAGTTTATATCAAAAGGGGTTGTTCCCTTGCTGTGGTTATACTATACCGTACCCATATGTCTAAAGTTTGTAGAAATTTTGAAAGAAGTGTAAACACTGCCGACAGCGCGTAATTTGACAATTTTCACGTCAAGCGAAAAAAGAACAGATGCGAATGCATCTGTTCTTTTCTACTCAATTAGCTAAACTTTTTCTTCTTGGCGCGCGCAGCCTCAGATTTCTTGCGGCGCTTGACGCTCGGGCTTTCATAATGCTCACGCTTGCGGAGCTCGGAAAGCGTACCCGCCTTGGCGCACGAACGCTTGAAACGGCGCAGCGCGCTGTCAATAGATTCATTTTCCTTGATGCGGATCTCCGACACAGTTTTCCCTCCCTCCGCGCGTTCCCCTCTGGAGGAACGCTATGCACGGCTCTGCATACAACGACACACAAAACCGTAAGAATATTATATCTGTTTTTACCGTCCGTGTCAATAACAAAGTTTAACGAACGACCAGATTGACAATTTTACCAGGTACAACGATCTGCTTGACCATTTCCTTGCCAGCGATCGCGTTCTTTACCTTTTCCTCTGCAAGCGCGGTATCAATTGCCGTCTGCTTGTCGCAATCGACCGACAGCTTGATCGTGCACTTGAGTTTGCCGTTGACCTGTACAGCCATTTCAACCGTATCCTCAACCGTCTTGGCCTCTTCATAAACCGGCCACGGAGCAACGGAAAGCAGGCCCTCGCCGCCCATCTGCTGCCACAGCTCTTCGGTAATATGCGGTGCAAACGGATTGAGCAACGTCAGGAAGGTCATATACTCAGCCTTGTTGACGCCCTTATCGTAGAACTCATTGAGCATAGACATAAGCGCTGCGATCGCGGTATTCGCCTTGAGGTTGTCTGCATCCTCGCCGACCTTCTTGATCGTGCGGTGCATGAGTACCTCGTGCTGCTTAGAGTATGCGTCGCCCTCCTGCACCTTTTCAGCCAGACCCCAGACACGCTCAAGGAAGCGGCGGCAGCCCTTGATGGACTTCGGACTCCACGGTGCAGCCTTCTCAAAATCACCGATGAACATTTCGTACAGACGCATCGTGTCTGCGCCGTAGGTATCAACGATTTCATCCGGGTTGACCACGTTGCCGCGGCTCTTGGACATCTTTTCGCCGTTCTCGCCCAGAATCATGCCGTGGCTGGTGCGCTTTGCATACGGCTCCTTGGTCGGTACCACGCCGATGTCGTACAGGAACTTGTGCCAGAAACGGCTGTACAGCAGGTGGAGCGTGGTATGCTCCATACCGCCGTTGTACCAGTCCACCGGCGACCAGTATTCCAGCGCTTCCTTGGAAGCGAGCGCCTTATCGTTATGCGGGTCCATGTAACGCAGGAAGTACCACGAAGAACCAGCCCACTGCGGCATGGTGTCAGTCTCACGCTTGGCAGGACCGCCGCAGCACGGGCAGGTGGTGTTGACCCAATCGGTCATCTTGGCAAGCGGCGACTCGCCGTTCTCAGTCGGCTCATAGCTCTCCACATCCGGCAGAGTCAGCGGCAGCTGTTCCTCCGGAATCGGCACCCAGCCGCACTTCTCGCAGTACACCAGCGGGATGGGCTCGCCCCAGTAGCGCTGACGGGAGAACACCCAGTCGCGCAGCTTGTACTGCACCTTGGCGTGACCGATGCCTTTCTCTTCCAGCCAGGCAATCATCGCCGGGATGGCATCCTTGACCGTCTTGCCATTGAGGAAATCCGAGTTGACCAGAATACCGGTCTCGTCCTTCGCGGTGAAAGCCGCCTTCTGCACATCCTCGCCGCCGGATACAACTTCGATGATCTCGCAGCCGAACTTCTTGGCAAACTCCCAGTCACGGTCATCGTGCGCCGGAACGGCCATGATGGCGCCTGTGCCGTAGCCCATCAGAACGTAGTCGGAGACAAAGATCGGGATTTCACGGCCGTTGACCGGATTGATGGCAGCAACGCCGTCCAGCTTGACGCCAGTCTTGTCCTTATTGAGCTCGGTGCGCTCGAAATCCGACTTGCGCGCTGCTTCCTCACGGTATGCGCGCACCGCGTCGATGTTTTTGAGCTTGTCCGCCCACTTCTCGACCGACGGATGCTCGGGCGAGATAACCATGTAGGTCGCGCCGAACAGGGTGTCGGGACGGGTGGTATAGACGGTCAGCGTGTCGCCCTCGGTGGTCTTGAAATCAACCTCCGCACCAGTCGATCGGCCAATCCAGTTGCGCTGCTGCACCTTGACACGCTCGATGAAATCCACATCGTCCAGATCGTCAATCAGGCGCTGCGCATACTTGGTGATCGCCAGCATCCACTGACTCTTGGTTTTATGGACAACCTCACTGCCGCAGCGCTCGCACACGCCGTTGACCACTTCTTCGTTAGCCAGCACGCACTTACAGGAGGTACACCAGTTGACACTCATTTCCTTCTTATAGGCAAGGCCCTTTTTGAACAGCTGCAAGAAAATCCACTGGGTCCACTTGTAGTAATTCGGGTCGGTCGTGTTGATCTCGCGCGACCAGTCAAACGACAGGCCGAGCGACTTGAGCTGACCCTTAAAGCGTGCGACGTTCTTCTTGGTCACTTCCGCCGGATGGATGTGGTTCTTGATGGCAAAGTTCTCAGTCGGCAAACCGAACGCATCCCAGCCCATCGGGTACAGCACGTTATAGCCCTGCATACGCTTTTTACGCGCCACAATGTCAAGCGCAGTATAGGAGCGCGGATGGCCTACATGCAGGCCCTGACCGGACGGATACGGGAATTCGACCAGCGCATAAAACTTTTTCTTTTCGCTGCCGTTTTTCGCCTCGAAGCAATGTGCCTCATCCCAGATGTCCTGCCACTTCTTTTCAACCAGTTTGTGATCGTACTTCAACGGTATTTCCCCCTAAAGTGAATGGTTTATTTTAGGCGCGGTAACGCGGCGGACACACTTTCTGCATCCGCCGCATCCCGTTTTATTTTTCTTCGATGCCCAGCTCGGACAGCGCCACAGGCGTGCCATCCTTCCACAGGTTCTCCAGATTATAGAACTTGCGTACCTCCGGCATGAACACATGCAGCACCACGCAGCCGTAATCCAGCAGCATCCACTGCGCGGACTCATAGCCCTCGGTATGATGCACCAGTGTTTCGTGATCGTATTTCAAGCGCCACTCGACGTTATCGGCCAGCGCCTTGACCTGCGTGGTCGAGGAAGCCGAACAGATAACGAAATATTCGGTCAGCTCGGTCAGACGCTCCACCTGCAACACTTCGATTTCCTGCGCCTTCTTTTCCAAAAGCGCTTCACAAATCGCTTTTACAGTATCTTTTGCAGTCAATTTTCAAACTCCTTCTTTATCGTCATGCTTCCGGATCGATTGCAGCATCGCCGCCGGAAGACGTATCTCCACCGCCGGTGCTGCCGCCGCCCGAGGTATCGCCGCCGGTGCTGCCACCGGACGAAGTCTCGCCACCGCCGGTCGAACCACCGCCCGTGGTCTCGCCAGCGCCGGTCGAACCGCCACCCGTGGTCTCGCCGTCGGTACTGCCGCCACCTGTGGTCTCGCCGCCACCGGTTTCACCGCCGCCTGTGGTTTCTCCACCACCGGTCGTGCCGCCGCCCGTGGTCTCTCCACCGCCGGTCGTCTCGCCGCCTGTGGTCTCACCGCCGCCGGTTGTACTGCCGCCGGACGAAGTCTCTCCGTCCGAGCTGCCGGTGCTTTCTCCGCCGGAAGAAGATGTGTCGCTGTTATAATCTTCATCCGAGGTATCGCCCCAGACATAATTGTCCTCACCCGAGCTAACGCCGCCGCTCCAACTCGACGAGCTTCCGCTTTCCGGTCCGCTTACCATGTCGAGCGTCGTAATCGGCTCCTCATACGGATTGAAATACTTGTTGACCAGATCGAGGGTTTCCTGATAGTACGGGAAGAAGAACGAATACTGATACGGATCGCTGCCGGCATAGCTCATCGCGCCGTAACCGGGCAGCGTAAAGAACTGGATACTTTCGTTTTTGATCTGTAACGCCTGCATGCCCATCCAGAGCAGCTCACCTGCAGTCAGATCGGTCTTGACGTTCTGGAATACCGCATCGGCAATCGAGGAAATCTTTGTGATGTTCTTGAGCTGGAATACTTCCGCTGCAAGCGTTTTCAGGAACTTCTGCTGGTTCTCTACGCGGCCCTCGTCGCCGTTCGGATACTGCACCGAATAATCGTTATTATGGCGCCAGCGCAAAAATTCTACCGTCTGCTTGCCGTCCAGATGCTGCATACCGGCATACAGGTCAATATGCAGGTCCTGCGACGGGTCGTCATACTGCATTCGGAAGGGAATCTCATAATCAATGCCGCCAATTGCATCTACAATCGCCGCAATGCCATCGAAATTGACGATAACATACTTATCCGGCTTGAAGCCCATCAGGCGTTCAATCTCGGTTTTCGTCTGCTCAATGCCCTTGCTCATGCCATAAGCCGCATTGATCTTGCGGCTTGCACCGCTCAGGCCATTGTTACACATCGTATCGCGCGGGATATTCATGATATTGATGGTCTTTTTGTTCACGTCCATCGTAGCGACCATCAGCGCGTCGGTTCTGGTCTCGTCCTCGTCCACTGCGCCGACCACAAAGGTGAACACATCGTCGATGCGTGTGCCCGAATTGAGCATGCTGTTGACGTCGATCTTATCTCCGTTTTCCTTATCCTTAATGGTGGGGTCATTGGCCTGCGGCGGACGAATGAAAACCACCGCAGCAACCGCTGCGCAGAACAAAAGCGCAAGGACAACCACAACAACAATGATGATCCGCCTGAGCTTCTGGCCCTTCGTCAGCTGTTTTTTTACCTTCGCACCTTTTTTTCCCGTCGGCTTGGGTGCGGACTGCGCTGCTCGCTGCGCCGTAGGCTTTGACGCAGACTGCGGCGTAGGCATCGGCTTTTGATTGGTCTTGCCCGCGGCCTGCCGCGGCGCGCTTTGCTTCTGCGTGCGGTTTGTCCGGCCGCTATGGCCTCCGCTGCCTCCGAAAAGTTTCAAACGATTCCTGCCTCCAGTATTGTCCTATTCGTCACGCCAGCGAATCCCGTGCCGAATCATATCGTTATATGCTGCAACGGTATCGCTGTGTATCAGTTTACCACGCTCAACCAATTCGGTCAGCGTTTGGTCATAACAATAGAGCAGCGCACGGTCGATGCTCGTCCGCGCCAGCTCACGCGCCTTTTCCACACCCGGAAAATCGCGCGTATCCTCGATGTAATCGGCCAGATAAAGAATTTTATCCAGCAACGTCATACCATGCTTTCCGGTCGTGTGACAGGCTATCGCGTCGCAGATGTCCTCGGGCATGCCGTATTCCTCACGCGCAATGGCCGCCGCCGTTTTCCCGTGCAGCATTTTCGGCTCGTTTTTTTCAACGGTACAGGGTATTATACCGTATTTCTCACATAAATTCAACTGTTCCTGCGGAGAAAGATGCTTTGTTATGTCGTGCAGGAGCGCAGCCACTCCAGCTTTTTCCGGATCGCCGCCGAAGCGTTCTGCCAGCTTTTGGGCCGCCCTCTCGCATCCCAACGTATGCTCATACCGGTATCCGCGTAGTCGCGCCAGAATCCCTTGCCTCATTTCATCGTTACACAACATAACTTTTCCCCGCCTTTCTGATTTTATATCGCTTGTTATCAATAACCGTATAGGTGATTTCGCTCGATATAATCCGCGACCGCGGGCGCAGTATAGCGGCGCAGCGCCCCGCCCTGCCGCAACTCGGTCGATGAAATGGTAATGCTCGGCCCTTGCACCAGCTCAACATGCGCATGCATGCTGCGGTGCAGCAGCACCGCCTTGCGGCGCAGCCTCCCCCAATCATCCTGTGTGCGGGCGCAAACCGCCAATGTACACAGCTGCACAATCTCATCCGATGCATACCAAATACGATCAAATGCCATCAGCATGTCTGTGCCGACGATCAGATACAGGTCGGTTTCCCCGCGCGCGTGCAGCGCACGCAACGTGTCCACCGTATAGCTTGCCCCGCCGCGATCCACTTCCATGGTATCCAGTTGTGCCCACGGTATATCTTTTGTCAGCAGACGCACCATCTCGCAGCGGTCGGCTGCCGTCGCAGTATGCTCGGGCAACGCTTTGTGCGGCGGAATATTGGTTGGAATAAACAACACCCGGTCGAGACCCAGCGCATCGTGCGCCAACTGCGCGGCGCGCAGATGCCCCAGATGCGGCGGATTGAAGGTGCCGCCCAGAATGCCTGTCCTCATTTGACCAGCACGATCTTTCGCTTATCCTTATCGTGTGCCTGACGGTATACGATAAATTTGGAACCAATGCACTGCACCGGCTCAGCGCCGGTCGCTTCGCACAACGCCTCAGACACCGTGCGCGGGGTCAGCATGGCGCTTTCGAGCACCTTGCCCTTGACCAGCTCATGTGCCTCAAGCAGCTGGTCGAGCTGGCGCTCGACCGCGTCGGTCACGCCATCCTTGCCGATGATAAGCGTATCAGCCAAGGGATTTGCCAAAGCGCGCAGTTGGGCGCGCTGTTTGGTTGTCAGCATAAATGATATTCTCCTGTCTTGTTGGTTTCAGATACGGTTTTTGAGCACGTCCTTGAGGGCGCGCAACGCACGGCCGCGGTGCGAGATCTGATTTTTAACCTCGCCCGGCAGTTCGCCGAACGTGCAGCCGTATGCCGGCACAAAGAACAACGGGTCGTACCCGAAGCCGCCTGCGCCGCGGCTCTCGCGGAGCAGCTCACCTTCACATTCGCCGCGCACGGTGATCTCCTGCCCATCCGGCAGGACGCACGCAATCGCGCACACAAAGCGGCAGGTGCGGTTGTCTTTGTCCCGCATATTCTCTACTAAAAACGTATTGCGATCGGAATCGGTTCCCTCGCAATAGCGCGCGGAGTAAATGCCCGGCGCGCCGTCCAGCGCGTCCACGCACAGGCCGCTGTCGTCCGCAATGGCAGGCAAACCGGTATATTGCGCCGCACTTTTGGCTTTAATCATGGCGTTTTCTTCAAACGTGGCACCGGTTTCCTCCGGCTCAGGCGCATTTTGAGGCAGCGACACCACTTCGATGCCGAGTTCGCCCAAAATTTCCGCCATCTCTTTGCGTTTCTTCTGATTGTGGGAGGCAAGCACAAATTGCATTACAGGCTCTCCCCCATCACGCGGCTCTGTTCTTCGCACAGACGCAGGCAGCCCGCTTTGCCGAGCGCAAGCAGTTGGTGCAGTTCAGTGTCCGAGAACGGACGGCCCTCGCCCGTACCTTGCACTTCGATAAACTCACCCGCCGAGGTCATCACAACGTTGCAGTCCACAATCGCATGGCTGTCCTCCGCATAGTTGAGATCGAGAATGGCCTCATCTTCATAAATGCCGACCGAAACCGCCGCAACCTGCGCGGAAAGCGGCATTTTTTCGATCACACCTTCGTCCAGCAGTTTTTTGCAGGCAAGCCACAGCGCGACAAAACCACCTGTAATGGACGCGCAGCGCGTGCCGCCGTCCGCCTGAATGACGTCGCAGTCCACCGTGATCTGGCGCTCGCCGAGCGCTTCGCGGTCCACCACCGCGCGCAGCGAGCGACCGATCAGCCGCTGAATCTCGCTTGAGCGGCCGTCCAGCTTGAGACTTTTGATGTCGCGCTTTTTGCGCGTATTCGTTGCGCGCGGCAGCATGGCATACTCCGCCGTCACCCAGCCGAGACCCTTGCCCTCGAGAAAAGGCGGCACCTTATCTTCGACCGAAGCGGTGCAAATCACCTTGGTGTTGCCCATTTCGACCAGCACCGAGCCTTCGGCATACATGGTATAGTGCGTAGTCATCTTCACCGGACGCAACGCATCCGGGGTTCTTCCATCAGGTCGTTGCATTATGCATTTTCTCCTTCCACGGGCGGCAGGATGGCCTCCAGAAATGCCGCACGGTCAAAATCAATCAGATCGTCAATGCCTTCTCCCACGCCGACGAGCTTGACCGGAACGCCCAGCCCCGCCGAAATGGCGATCACGATGCCGCCCTTGGCCGTACCGTCCAGCTTGGTCAGCACAATACCGGTCAGGTGCGCGGCCTTGTTGAATTCCTCGGCCTGATGCACAGCATTCTGGCCGGTTGTCGCATCCAGCACAAGCAGCGTCTCGCGCGACGCATCCGGCAGCTCGCGGGAAATAACTCGGTCGATCTTGGCAAGTTCGTTCATCAGATTGGCCTTATTGTGCAGTCGTCCGGCGGTATCCACGATGATGATATCGCTGCCGCGCGCCTTGGCTGCTGCAATCGAGTCAAACACGACCGCCGCAGGATCTGCCCCCTCGCCATGACGCACAATATCCGCGCCCGCGCGTTTGGCCCAGATCTCGAGCTGGTCGGCCGCTGCTGCGCGGAACGTGTCCGCCGCGCTCAGCATGACCTTTTTACCTTCGTTCACATAGCGTGCGGCGAGCTTACCGATCGATGTGGTCTTGCCCACGCCGTTAACGCCGATCACCAGAATGACCGCAGGCTTGCCCGATACATCGAGCGGCTGGTTTTCCAGCATGTTGTCGGTCAGCACCTCGCGCAGCAATTCACGCAATTCAGGCGCGGTCGTAATTTTCTTGAGCTTGGCGCGTTTTTCCACCTCAGACACGATTTTCATCGAGGTTTCCGCGCCTACATCGGACAAAATCAACGCTTCTTCCAGTTCCTCCAGCAAATCCGCATCAATCTTGACAAATGCCGCAAACACGTTGTCCAGCGAACGGTTCACTGCGTCGCTGGTCTTTTGCAAGCCCTGCTTGATCTTATCAAAAAATCCCATACTACACTCCTGTTATCGATATTTTTATCGAATGGTATTCCCCAACTGCTTTTCCGCCTCCGCAAGGTTGAGCATCAGCATCTTGGACACGCCCTGCTCCTGCATAGTCACGCCATAGAGCATATCGGCCTCCTCCATCGTGCCGCGGCGGTGCGTGATAACGATAAACTGCGTCGCATCGGTCAGCCGCCGGATATACTGCGCAAAGCGCGCGACATTCACATCATCCAACGCGGCCTCGATCTCGTCGAGCACGCAGAACGGCGTTGGCCGCAGCTTGAGAATGGCAAAATACAGCGCAATTGCTACAAACGCCTTTTCGCCGCCTGAAAGCAGCGTCAACGTTTTGACCGCCTTGCCTGGCGGCGAAACGCGTATATCGATGCCGCAGTTTAAGATATCCGAAGTATCAGCCAGCTGCAACTCCGCATGGCCACCGCCAAAAATCTCGCGGAAGGTCTGTCCAAAATAAGCGTTTAATTTGGCAAACTCGGACGCAAAAATCTCCTTCATATTGACCGTCAGCTGTTCGATGACCTTGTACAGCTCATGCTGCGCCTTTTCCAGATCATCCTTCTGCTCGCCCATGAAAGTATATCGATCAAGCGCCTGATTGTACTCCTCGACCGCATCCAAATTGACGTTGCCAAGGGCGCGCATTTTCATGCGAATCCCCTGCGCCTGCTCTCTGGCCGCAGGCATATCCTCAAGCGGACGCGCCACCTCAGCCGCGGGTGTGGGCGTCAGTTCATAGTTTTCCCACATTTTATCCAAAATCTGCGTTTCCTCGGTTTTGAGTTGTCCCGCACGGTTTTCCAATCGTGCGGACTCACGCTCGAGGTTCAGGATTTCTTCGTTTTTGCTTTGTGCTTCGCGGTCCACCCGGGCGCGTTCGCCCTCGACCCGCTCACGCTGCTGCATCTGCGCATCCAGCGCTGCATGCAGGCGCGTTTCCGCCGCCGCAGTCTCCTCGCCTGCTTTCTCCGTCCGGGTCAGTTCCTCCGTCAGACGGCCAATCTCGGCTTCAAAACCTGCGATCGCGTCTGCGGTGCCGGAAACACCGGCATCCAGTTCGGCCTTGAGCTGTTCCAGATCGACCAGTGCGCGCGCTTCGCTCGCAGCTTCCGAGCGATTCTGCGCCAGCTCGGTCTGCATTGCAGTCATACGCGATGCATTGTCCGCCGCCTGCGCGCCCTGCTGATCGAGCGCAGCGCGGCAGCGTTCCACCTTGCGCTCTGCGTCGTCTAATGCCCGCTGCACACCCGCCTGTTTTTCATCGCACTGTGCAATTGCATCTTCATACTGCTGCTTGGCCTCGGCAAGGTTATCCCGTTCCAGCACCAGACCGTCGTACTGATGCTGCAAGCTGTCCAGCAATACGCGGTGCTGCGACACGGATGCGCGCAGTCCGGCTTCGTCCTGCTCAGCGCGGATTCGTTCTGCCTCGATTGCCTTGAGGTCATATTCGAGCGCAGCGTATTCTTCCTTGGCTTCGTGGAATGCGCGGTCGGCCTGCGCCTGCTTCTGTTCGAGCGCTCGCACCTGCTCCTGTGCGGCCTTGAGCCGCCCTGCGCGGGCGAGTGCGCCCGTGCCGCGCGACGCCGAGCCGCCGGTCATGGCACCGCCCGCCTGAATAATCTGGCCATCCAGCGTGACAATGCGGAAGCGATGTCCATACGCGCGGGCGAGCGCCAGCGCAGTGTCCATATTTTCGGAAATCACCGTGCGTGCGAGTAGGTTTTGCACAATGGCAGTATAGCGATTGTCAAAAGTGACCAGTCGGTCAGCGGTGCCAAAACAGCCGTTTTTGCTCTCTAAACCGTTTTCCCGCAGCGTTGCGGGACGAATCGTGTCGATTGGTAAAAAGGTCGCGCGGCCGCCGTCTGTGCGCCGCAGGAACTCAATGCAGCGTTTGCCGTCAGCCGAAGTGTCCACGACGATTGAGGATGCGGACGCGCCGAGCGCCGTGTCAATCGCGGTGACAAAGCGGTCTTCAGTCGTAATCAGCGAAGACACCGGCCCGTGCACGCCGCGCATCGCACCGCGCTCGACCTGCTGCATAATGGACTTGACCGAGCGCGAAAAGCCCTCGTAGTCCCGCTGCATGTCGCTGAGCATCTTGACGCGGTTTTTGGCATCGGTCAGCGCTGCCTGCGCTCGGTTCAGCTCACTCTGTAAGGTTTCCGCCTTTTTACGGCGGCTGTCCGCCTTGAGCGCGATGCCCTGCACTTTATTTTTTGCACCGGCAAGCGTGTCCAGACACGCTTTCATGCGCGTTTCCAGCTCGTCCTGCGCCTGTTTTTCCTGCGTCAGCCGCTGGCTCGCGGAAGCGATATCCGCCGCAATCGTGTCGCGCCGCCCGTCCATCCCGGCAAGACTGGTTTCCGCCGCTGTGCGGTCGAGCGCCAGCGCGTGCAGCTCGTTCTGTCTAACGTCGCGCACCTGCTGCGCCTGCCGCAGCGCCTGCTCTGCTTGCGTGCGTCCTGCATCCTGCGCAGCGATCTGCTTTTCCAAATCGGCAAGCTGTGCGGTCAATCCGGTATGACGGGTATCAAGCAGTTCGATGCGCGCACGCCGTTCGGCCAGCTGCGCCCCCAGATTGTGCGCCTGCTCGCTGCGCTGCTGGCTTTCGCGCTGCGCACGGTCGATATTCTCCCGATTATTCTGAATGTTTGCGCGCAGTACCGCCGCGCGGCTCGCCTGATCGGCGGCGCGCTGCTCGGTCTCGCGCAGCTGTTGGCGTATACGGTCGGCCTCGCGGTCGATCGCACGCATATCCTCGGAAAGCTGTTCCGACTGCGCATACAGTGCTTCCTGTGCCTGCTTAGCCTGCGTCAGCTGCCCAGAGCAAGTCGCGGTGTCCCGTTCCAGCTTTGTCGCGTCGGTCTTGATGCGCTCCAACGAAAGCAGCCAGAGCGAAATTTCGAGCACACGTAATTCATCACGCAGCAGTAAATATTGTTTTGCCTTGTCCGCCTGTTTTTCCAGCGGACCGATCTGCCGCTCCAGTTCGTCGTACAAGTCGCGGATACGAGTCAGGTTTTCCTCCGTGGCAGCGAGCTTGCGCTCGGCCTCCTCCTTGCGATAACGGAATTTGGTGATACCGGCCGCTTCCTCAAAGATCTCTCGCCGGTCCTCACTCTTGAGCGAGAGAATTTCGTCAATGCGGCCCTGTCCGATGATAGAATAGCCGTCGCGCCCCAGGCCGGTGTCCATGAACAGCTCATGGATATCGCGCAGGCGGCAATGCTTTTTATTGAGAAAATACTCGCTCTCCCCGGAGCGGTAGTAACGACGGGTGACCATAATCTCGGTGAACTCCGAGCGGAACACGCCCCCGGCATTATCCAGAATCAAGGACACCTCTGCAAAGCCAACCGGCCCACGCTTGGCCGTGCCGCCGAAGATAACATCCTCCATCTTTGCACCACGCAGCGAACGCGAGG
This sequence comes from Candidatus Agathobaculum merdipullorum, assembly GCA_019115185.1. GTDB lineage: Bacteria > Bacillota > Clostridia > Oscillospirales > Butyricicoccaceae > Agathobaculum > Agathobaculum merdipullorum. Next base: position 1,851 of record DXDZ01000003.1, on the reverse strand, counting down.
ACTGCTCGCCCAGCACCCAGCGGATTGCGTCCGAAATATTCGATTTTCCCGAGCCATTCGGCCCGACAATCGCTGTCATGCCGCCAAGAAACTGAATCTCGGTCTTGTCCGGAAATGACTTAAAGCCCTGTAAGATCAGGCTCTTTAATACCATGTGACACCTCGAAGATATATATGGTATTATTTTACCACTTGACACGCCGGTTTTCAATGCGAAATGCAGAATTTACGTCCTGTTCATACCTTACGATGCGATATGCGCCCCGTTCTTCTCCAAAGGCGCAAAAAGACTCCGAAAGAAGCCCTTTCGGAGTCTTTTCTATCCTTACTGTACGCCCATAGAGGCCAGTGCCTGCTTGGCGGCCATCTGCTCGGCCTCCTTTTTGCTCCGTCCGGTGCCGGACGCGAACACATTGGAGTTGAGCAGCAGTTCCATGGTGAAACGCTTGTCATGATCCGGGCCGGACTGGCCCGCCAGACGGTATTCCAGCGTTTCCTGCTTATTTTTCTGCACGATCTCTTGCAGCATGGTCTTATAATCCTTGAACGCGCCGCCCGCAATCGCCACATCGACCTTGTGCGGAATAAACCGCAGCACAAAAGCGCGTGCGGGCTCGATGCCGCCGTCCAGATAGATCGCGCCCAAAAGTGCCTCAGTCGCGTCGGCCAGAATGCTCGGCCGCTCACGCCCGCCGCCCGTCTCCTCGCCATGCCCCAGCCGGATTTCATGTGGGATGCCAAGCTCGTGCGCGATCTCACACAGCGCACCCTCACACACAACCGCCGCGCGCAGTTTGGTCAGATCGCCCTCGGGCAGCTCCGGATAATGTGTGAACAGATAATCCGCCGTCACAAAACCCAGCACCGAGTCGCCCAAAAACTCCAATCGCTCGTTATGGTGCAGATGATTCCCCCGGTGCTCGTTGGCATAGGAGGTATGGGTCATTGCCGTTTCCAGCAGCGCGGTATTCTTGAATTGATAATCGATTTTCAGCATGTTTTCACCTCCCGCATGCGCTTTGCAGCGCAGGCATGGACGGGATCGCCGCGTCTGCCGCAGTCATTCCACCGTCATGTACTGTATATTCTGCTCCACTTCGTGGATCATGCCCGACTTGGTGTAGGCAATCGCCTGCCGCACCGCGTTCATCACAGCGATCTCATTGGAAGAGCCATGCGCCTTGATAACCGGCTTTGCAATGCCGAGGAAAGGCGCGCCGCCAATCTTATCCTGATTGAACAGATCGCGGAACTCGTCCAAGCCCTTTTTGCAGGCAAGATAGCCCAGCTTGGTTGCCGTATTGCGCGTGAATACGCCCTTGATCTGGCCCGCCATAAACTTCGCCACACCTTCGATGGTCTTGAGCATGACGTTACCGGTAAAACCGTCGGCTACGGCTACGTCGCACGCGCCGAGCGGCACCATGCTGCCTTCGACGTTGCCGACAAAATTCAAGCGGCCTTCATCGCCCGCTTTTTGCAGCAGCGCATAGGCTTCCTTGCGCAGCGGGTCGCCCTTAGTGTCCTCGGTGCCGTTGTTGACCAGGCCGACGCGCGGATTTTTTACGCCGTTGATTTTTTCCGCGTACAGCGAGCCGAGGAACGCAAATTGCAGCAGCATTTCCGCCGTGCACTCGGTATTAGCACCCGCATCGCACAGCATGACCTGCCCGCCGCTGCATGGCATGACCGGCGCGAGCGCGCCGCGGCGGATGCCCTTGATGCGGCCGCCATACAGCGTCGCGCCGGTAAGCAGCGCGCCTGTATTGCCCGCAGAAACCAGCGCATCGCCCTCGCCCGCCTTGAGCAGCTTGAATGCCACCGCCATGGAGGAATCCGGCTTTTTGCGCA
>DXDZ01000045.1 GCA_019115185.1 Candidatus Agathobaculum merdipullorum | reverse complement strand
TCCCAACGATCTCTACTACATCCCGATCCATTTTCCCGCGTTCCAGCATTGCTCTCACCACCTTCTGCTATTTTACCACTTATAAACGAAAAAGCCCAGCCTAAGCTGGACTTTTTCGACAGACTCAGGGCCGCCCCTCTGGGGCGGCCCTTTCTGCTGCTTATTTGTCCACGACCGGAATCTCGGTCGTGTCCTTTTCGTCCAGATTTTTCAGATAATGCCGGGTTTCCGACGCAATCACGCCACTCAGCAACAGCACCGCAATCAGGTTCGGAATCGCCATGAGCGCGTTTAAGATGTTCGCCACCGTCCACGCCAGATCGAGCGACAGCACCGGTCCGATCACGATGACTGCAATGAACACCAGCTTATAAGGCAGCATGCCCTTGCGGCCGAACAGATATTCGCAGCAGCGCTCCCCGTAGTACGACCAGCCGAGAATGGTCGAATAGGCAAAGGTGATAATGCCGATCACCAGAATCAACGGCCCCAGCACGGGGATCTGCGAGAACGCCGCCGTGGTCATCTGGCCGCCGTTTTCGATCATATCCATATTGATGGAGGGGTTTTTCATAATCGTTGTGACCAGCACCAAGCCGGTCATCAGGCAAACGACCACCGTATCCCAGAATGTGCCGGTTGCAGAGACCAGCGCCTGACGCACGGGATTGCGCGTCTGGGCGGCGCTCGCTACCAGCGGCGCGGAACCCAAACCGGATTCATTGGAAAACAGGCCGCGCGCCACGCCGTACTGCATGGCCATACGCAGTCCGCCGCCTACCAGACCGCCTGCCACTGCGCCCGGCTGAAACGCCAGCACGAAAATCGCCTTGAGGGCAGGCAGGATAAAATCCCAATTGATGCCCAGAATAATTAGGCAGCCCAGCACATAAAACGCCGCCATAAACGGCACCAGCTTTTCACACACGATTGCGATCGACTGGATGCCGCCAATAATGACCACCGCGGTGATCGCCGCAAACACAATACCAATGACCAGCGGCGGGATGTAGATCGGGCTGTTGCCCTGAATGATTTCCGAAATCGCGTTGATCTGCGTGCCGCAGCCGATACCAAAGGAGGCCAGCATCGCCAGCGCCGCAAAGGCAACGCCCAGCCATTTCATATGCAGGCCCCGCTCCAGCGCATACATCGCACCGCCCTGCATGCGGCCGTCTGCCGTCTGCACACGGTATTTGACCGCAATCAGACTCTCGGCATACTTGGTTGCAATGCCGAATACACCGGTCAGCCAGCACCACAGTACTGCGCCCGGCCCGCCGAGGAATATCGCCGTACCTACACCGACGATGTTACCCGTGCCGATGGTGGATGCCAGCGCGGTGGTGAGCGCCTGAAACTGGCTGACATCTCCCGGTGAATCCGGGTCCTTGGTGAGCGACAGCCGAATGCCGGTGAACGTCTTGCGCTGGATAAAACCGGTGCGCAGCGTCATAAAAATGTGTGTGCCGAGCAGCAGCACAATCATGGGCAGCCCCCAGATCCAGTTGTCAATCGCCGATACCAACCGAGAAAACGCTTCCATATTGTTTGCCCTTCCCTTCTTTTGTGAATGAAAACAGTAAAGGGAGCGAAGCCTGGGCTTCGCTCCCTTTTCAGACAGGGCGCATTCCGCCCCGTAAATCCCGTCCGTGGGAGCCACGGCAAGCAGCGCATCTTTGCACCCTTTTCCGCGTTATAGATTATATTATACTGTATTTGCGCATAAAACGCAAGCAAAACGCAAAACACAGCCTTCACCGTCCCATTTACAGCCATGCAGCAGCCCCGACGCACTACATCTTTTCGCTGTTGGAGAAATGGAACACCGTCAGGAACAGGATTTTGATATCAAACAAAAGCGTCCAGTTTTCGATATAATAGAGATCGTGCTCAATACGCCCCTGAATCGAAGTATCGCCGCGGAAGCCGTTGACCTGCGCCCAGCCGGTGATCCCCGGACGCACCTGATGCTTGACCATATACAGCGGCACGGTTTCCTTGAACTGGTTGACAAAATACGGCAGCTCGGGTCGCGGCCCGACCAGACTCATGTCCCCTTTCAGAACATTAAAAAACTGCGGCAGCTCATCAATCGAGAATTTACGGATAAACGCGCCGAAGCGGGTCTTGCGCGGGTCGCTGTTGGTGCTCCACCCAGTCGTCTGCTTGTCATTGACCCGCATAGAGCGGAACTTGTACATATAAAACGGCTTTTTGTTCAGCCCCACCCGTTCCTGCCGGAACAGAATCGGCCCGGGAGAGGACAAGCGCACGCCCACCGCTGCGAACAGCATCAGCGGCGAGGTCAGCACGATCAGCAGCAGGGAGCCGACAATATCCATCGTCCGCTTGAGGAAAGCGTTGCCGATATTGTCCAGCGGGATATGCCGGATGTTGACCAGCGAAACCCCACCCACTTCGTCAAACACCGGATGAGAAGGCATATATTTGTTGTAAAACGGAATCAGAGAAACTTTTACACCATTTTTCTCGCTATTCATTATGATATTAGGCAAATAACGATATTCATCCGCCTCCAGCGCAATGACCACTTCATCCGGGCTGATGCGTTCCAACACGCGCGGAAACGCTTCATAAGTGCCCAGATAGGACAAGCCCGGCAGACAATCGTGCGGCGCGAGATAATGATCCACGCTTAATCCCAACGTACGATCACGCTGAATGGCCTCGTAATACATCTGCGCCTGCTCGCCACAGCCGACAAGCAGCACATGCTTGAGGTTATAACCCTTTTCGCGGAACGCGCGAAGCACGCGCCGCAGCAGCCACCGCTTGGCTGATACCGCCATCGTCGCCAGCACAAAAAAGATTAAAAGCGTCCATCGAGACAGGTGGAATTCCTTAAACACAAAGAGGAACGCAAGCAGCAAACCGAACAACAGCAGGTTACAGCGAAGCAGCAGACTGAATTCCGTCAGAAAATTCTTGGAACGGAACGAATCATACAGGCCCATCAAGCCATACAGCAGCCAGAATAGCGGCGACATGCACAACACTGCGTATATATAATAGGATAGACCGATATGGCCGGGTTCTCCCTGAAACACCACGAAACGGATGACATATGCCAAAACCATGCAGGGGAACAGAATAAGCACATCTGTCAACCCGTTGATCTGGTTGAGCGTGCGCTGATTTTCCTTAATCAAATGCCGCGCCTCCTGACGATACAAAATCTTTTACCCATAAGTGTCTTTATAATATCATACTTCGCAGGAAATTTCCACCTGATCTGCCCTTTTACTTGACAAAAGATGCGCTTTGGAGTAATATTCCAATAGGAGTATACTGCGCAGGCAGAAGGAGTTGCCTGCGTTTTTTATTGAAAGTGTGTGATATGGTTCATGGGAGCAAATCGGAAAATTCTCTATGTCGCTTCCTCCTTCGGACACCTCGCCTCGTTCCATCGGCCCTATTTGCGCTGGTTCGCCCAGCAGGGCTGCGAAGTGCACGCCGCCGCAGGCGGCGAGCCTTGTGCGCTGGAGGGGGTCAGCCGCTTTATCCCGCTGCCGCTGGAAAAACGCATGGCTTCCCCGCGCAATTTTTTTGCCGCCCATCAGCTGCGCGCCTTGCTGCGCCGTGAGGACTATGCGCTGGTCAGTCTGCACACCTCGCTTGCCGCCTTCTTTACGCGGCTTGCGCTGCGGCCAGCCTGGAAAGGCCGTCCGGTGGTGATGAACACCGTGCACGGCTATCTGTTTGACGATGCCACACCGTTACTCAAACGCCAGCTGCTGCTCTCCGCTGAACGGCTGACCGCACCTGTCACCGACTGGCTGCTGACCATGAATCGGCAGGATGACGACATCGCTCAGCACTATGCGCTGGGCAAAGCTATTCGCTTTACGCACGGCATGGGCATTGATACGACGCTTTTCACCCCGCCGGACGAGACGCGCAAAGCACAGCTGCGGGCGCAGCTTGGGCTCGATCCATCCGCTCTTATACTGGTGTATGCAGCCGAGTTTTCCGGACGCAAAAGCCAGTCTACGCTGATTCAGGCGATGCCCCGTTTGCCAGAAAACACGGTTTTGGTATTGCCCGGCCGCGGCGACCGTCTGGAGGAATGCAAAGCCCTTGCCGCAACGCTTGGCGTTGCGGCGCGTGTATGTTTCCCCGGCTTTGTGCAGAACATGAAGGACTATTATCAGGCTGCCGATCTCTGTGTCTCTTCCAGCCGCAGCGAAGGTTTGCCGTTCAATATCATGGAGGCAATGGCCTGCGGCCTGCCTGTGATTGCCAGCAATGTGAAGGGGCATCAGGACTTGGTGCAACCCCGCGTGACCGGGCTACTGTATCCGTTTGGGGACGCAGACGCTTTTTCCGGCGCCGTCCACCAGCTGGACAACCCACAACGCCGCCGGCAAATGGGACTTGCTGCACGGCAAGCCATTCTGCCGTTTGACATCCACCCGGTCTTTGAGGAACTGACCACGCTCTATCGTCAGGCCGCCGGTCTGGATGCATAAGCATCCCCGCACCGCTTTACGGAATATCCCGGCTGATTTCAGCCGGCTTCACCATGGAGGTTATCGAATGAAACAAAAATCAGCTCAATCCACCCCTTCTGTCCGCTGGGGACTGTACATTTCAGCGGCAGTCGTCCTGTTTGCCGTCATCTGTATGGCAAACAACGGCAATTATTTTACGGAAAAGGTCGTCGGCTTGCTGGGCGGCGCCGCCATTCTGTGTATGCTGGTGTTTGCAGACAAGCAGCGCGTCAAGCGCCTGCTGACGCCTCCGGCTTTTGCTCTGTTTGCCTATATGCTGCTGGCAGGCATTTCTACCCTGTATGCCAAATCCGGCAAATTTGCGATTGCAGAATTTTCCTGCCTGCTCATCGCTTTTGCAATCTTTATGACGATTGTGCTATATGCTAAGGAAAGTAAACTTTCCTTCCGGCGCACCGCAGCCGTCATGGCCTGTGCTGCTGCACCGGTCGGCGTTCTATCCATTGACGCCGCTTCCTGCAACATCCTCATGCGGCCGTTCCGCGCATGGATGGAGGCGATCGGTCCGGGCTACGCCGATACCGGCTCCACCTTCTATTCTCGTCTGAGCACCGTCGTCGGCAACCCGAATACCTATGCCGGTTTGATGTCCATCGCCTGCCTGCTGTCGCTCTGGCTGGTAGTGACCTCGGAAACCCGTCGGCAAAAGATATTATGCACGATTCTGCTGATGGTCAACGCAATTTCGTACCTGTTAGCTTTCTCTATGGGCTCGCTCGGTGTTTTTGTGGTCGCTTGCCTGCTGATGCTGGCACTCAGCCCGAAAGAAAGCCGCATTGGCCTGTTCCTGCTACTGATTCAAACAGCAGTGGTTGCACTGATCGCGGGCGGTATTTCGGTTAAGGGCTTCGGTGATACTGTGACCGGTTCTCCCCTGCCCATGCTGATGCTGGTGGTTGGCTGTGCCCTTGCCTGTGTGTTGGAAATTTATGTGCGTGACAAAGTTGCTGCTGTGCTCAACAGCAAAGCAAAACTGATGATCGGCATCATTGTGGGCATCATTGTCGTTGCCGTCATTTATCTGATTGCTGCACTCAATGTCACCGGCGCTTATACATTCGGCACCGAAGGCGACTTCCGCCGTACGGCTAACCTGCCGGCCGGTGATTACACGCTGACCATGGAGGCGACCGCGCCCGTTCAGGTGCGTGTTGCTTACAAGAATACCAGCAACCTGATTCAGAACAATGAAACCGATCTGAGCAGCGGTTCCTCGGATGCGCCGGTATCCTTTACGGTGCCCGAGGACAGTGAGATCGTCTTTTTCTACTTCTCCTGCACTGAACCGGGTGTGACCGTACAAAGCGCCACCTACTCCGGCACGCAGGAAGGCAGCGTCAAATTGGGCTATAAGCTGCTGCCTGCTTTCATCGCTGACCGTATTCAGGACTTGTCCGCAAACGGTAACGTCGTGCAGCGTGGCGTTTATCGCCAGGATGCCATCAAGCTGTGGCTCACCTCCCCGGTCTTTGGCCGTGGTCTGGGTGGCTTTGAAAACGGCGTTGTTTCGGTACAGGATTACTATTATGAAACCAAATACGCGCACAACCACTATGTAGAGGCGCTCTGTGACCTTGGTGTGCTGGGTCTGGCTGCTTTTCTTGCCATACTTGGCACGTCCATCTGGGCGCTGGTCAAAAGCCGCAAGGAAAAGCCGCTGGCCGTTATGCTTCTGGCCGCCTGCGTGCTGCAAATGTTCGGTCAGGCAATCACCGACGTCATTTGGTCGGTCGGATGCTGCTTGCCCATGTTCTTTGCGGTGCTGGCGCTCGTCACCCTCTATTGCGGCGACTGTCTGCGGCTTAAGCAGCCGCAGAGCAGCAGCGGCGGCGCTGTACGCTGGCCAGTAACTGCGTTTTCCGCCATTTTCGTCGTTCTGATTGGCCTGAACCTGATTGCTCAAAGCATTTTCACTGGTGCCGGCCTGACGCTTGACGATCTGAAAACCTGTGCCGCCATTGACCCCTTTGAGAAAAATGACTACAAACTCTCCTATTTGATTTCCGGCGGCAATGAACCGGGCGTAGCCGACCAATACGCGGCTGATCTGTCCGCCGTGGAATCCAACTCGATTACTATTCCGCTGGCACAATACTACGTCTCCAGCGGCCAATACACGCTTGCCCTTGACACGCTTGAACACGGTATTGCCTACATGCGTGCCGATGCTGAAGTCTGGCAGCAAATGTTTGACCTGTATGAGACCATGTTAGATCCGGTCGGCAATATGACTGCTGTTCAAATTTTGATGGATGACAGTTACGTTCGTCGCATGGTTACCGGCTATGAGCGTTTGTGTCAGACCAACGCTGATCAGCTTGACAATGTGCTTCTGACCACGTCTAATAACGCTTTTCTTAACCGTCTGCTGGCTGTTGCCGCACTCGATCCGTATGACACCTCTGCGGCGCTTAGCATTCTGTCTCAAACCGGTTTGGACACCAGCGCTCTGCCGGATGCGGACGGTAACGGTGTGCCCGACTGTGCTGCCGTACAGGCTGGCACGGTAAACTGGCAGGAAAACGGTGCTTTCACCGCTGAAACAGACTGCACCATTCTGTTTACCACGCAAGTTCCTGACGAGGGCTACTATCCCCTCTATATCAACGCATCTGATCTGAATGGAGTCAATGTCACACTCAATGGCAATCCCGTGACCCTTGACACGGCAACCGGTCTATGTCCGGCATACGATGAATGGGGCACTTCGCCGACCGAAATCGTACTGAACATCAAAGCCGGTACGACAGTCAATCAAATGACGTATATCAAACAATAACCGGATTCTATCTTCTCCCGGCAGCATAATCTAAACATGAAAAGCGCAAGAGCAATATAATTGCTCTTGCGCTTCAGTCTGTCGAAAAACCCGGCCTATGCGTCAAGCATAAGCCGGGTTTCTGGCGTATAAAGGCCAAAAAAGTACAAACATGAATGGAGAAGACTTCTCCTTCCACAACCAACAGGCCAGCTTTTTCAGAT
>DXDZ01000044.1 GCA_019115185.1 Candidatus Agathobaculum merdipullorum | reverse complement strand
GCTACCGGCACCCAGAAGGTTGTTGACGGCCCGTCCAAGAAGGACTGGCGCGGCGGCCGTGCGGCTTGCGGCAACATCATCCCGTCTTCTACCGGCGCTGCAAAGGCTGTCGGCAAGGTTTACCCGAAGCTCAATGGTAAGCTGACCGGTATGTCCATGCGCGTTCCGACCCTGGACGTATCTGTTGTTGACCTGACCTGCAACCTGGCTAAGCCGGCAACCTACGACGAGATCTGCGCTGCTATGAAGAAGGCTTCCGAGACTCCGCTGTCTGAGGGCGGCCTGCAGGGCGTTCTGGGCTACACCGACGAGGACGTTGTTTCCTCCGACTTCCTGGGCGACGCTCGCACCTCCATCTTCGACGCCAAGGCTGGCATCCAGCTGACTGACACCTTCGTGAAGGTTGTTTCTTGGTACGACAACGAGTGGGGCTACTCCAACAAGCTGCTGATGCTCATCGAGCACATGGCTGAGGTTGACAACAAGTAAGTTATCCTCTTAAAAAGTATAAAGCACCTCTTCCGTCTGGAAGAGGTGCTTTTTTCTACTGTTGTGGTTTGAAAAAAAACTCCGCGCCTCATACAGGTGCGGAGTTTTTTTGTTTGCCTTAGTCTGTCAGGTCGTTGGACCACTTGAGCTTATCAAATACATAGAACAGCAGGCTCATCAGCATGCCGACGATGGCGGCAAGCGTCATACCGGAGAGCGATACGTTGCCGAGCGACAGCGTCACGCCCGAAAGGCCGGTGACAAAGATGACCGAAGTAAGCGCCATATTGCGGTTTTTGCCGTAATCGACCTGATTATCCACGAGGATGCGCAGGCCGGAGGTGCCGATCATGCCGTACAGCAGGAACGAAATACCGCCGATGACCGGGCCGGGAATGGTCTGGATGAGGGCAGCCAGCGGGCCAACGAACGAGCAGATAATGGACAGCACAGCCGCGCCGCCAATGACGCGCACCGAGTACACCTTCGTAATTGCCATAACGCCGATGTTCTCGCCGTAGGTGGTGGTCGGCACCGAGCCGATGAAGCCCGAGATCATGGTCGAGAAGTTGTCCGCGAACAGCGAGCGGTGCAAGCCGGGGTCCTTGAGCAGGTCGCGGCCAACCACCTTGCTGGTGACCAGCTGATGACCAATGTGCTCGTTGGCGATAACCAGAATGACCGGCAGGATAATCAGAATGGCCTCCAGATCAAACTTCGGGGTCTGGAAATTCGGAATGGAGATCAGGCTGGTATGCAGTGCAGCCGAGATATCGGCGAGCGAAATCACGCCTGTGATCACCGCGCATACATAGCCGCAGATAATCGCAATCAGAATCGGGATAACCGACAAAAACTTGCGGAACAGCACGCTGCCCAGCACCGCAACGGCAAGCGTCACGCAGAAGGTGACGACAGTTGCGGTCGTTACGCCGTCTCCGACAATCTTGCCCGTGGAGGCAGCCGAACCGGCGAGCTCCAGACCGATCAGCGCCACGACCGGGCCCATCGCCGCAGGCGGAAGCACAACGTCAATCCATTTGGTACCGCACTTGTAAATGATTGCGGCAAGGATGCAGCCGCACAGACCGACGACCACAAAGCCGCCCAGCGCGTACTGATAGCCCCAGTTCTGGATGACGATGGTGGCTGGCGCGATGAACGCGAACGACGAGCCGAGGTAAGCGGGTGCTTTCCCCTTGGTGATGAAGATGAACAGCAGCGTGCCGACGCCGTTCATAAACAGCACGATCGCCGGGTTGATGCCGAACATGAACGGCACCAGCACAGATGCACCGAACATGGCGAACATGTGCTGGATGGACAGCGGCACGAGCAGGCGCGGCGGCACCTTCTCCTCCACCTGGATGATTCGATTGGTTTGCATGTTTCTCTTTTATCCCCTTTTTGTTATTTCGGCGCGGAGCCGATATGTATGGAAAAACGCGCAGAGCGCGTTTTTCTCAGGAAAATAGGCGCCGGATGTCATCCATGCGCGCACATGCCATATTATACCCCATTTCGTAGCCCCATTCCAGCTTTTTCACATCTTTTTCAAAGCTCTCCAAATGGTCCGTGGGCTGGAGCAGCACGGTGTTTTGCGGCTGCTTTTCCGCAAGCTGATGGCAGAAACACACGGTTTCGTTGTAGCGCTTGGGGCGGGTGAGCATGGTGCGCGTCAGCGCGGGATACTTGCGGCGCAGGGCACGCGCGGCAAAATGGGTGCCGTGCGTCATTTCCTTGCGGTAATCGAGCGGCTGGGTGAGCACGATCAGGTTTTTTTCATTGCCGTCGTGCAGGCTCTGGATAATCGGGATGGGGTCGGCCAGACCGCCATCATAGTAGGTTTCACCGCCGATGTTCACCGGCGGGAAATAGATCGGGATGGCGCAGGTGGCGCGCAGCATGGTGCTGGCGCGGTCAAGCTGCATCCCGTCGAGGTATTCCGCCTCGCCAGTGCGCGCGTTGGTCACGCCCACGCGGATGCGGCCGGAATAGCAGTGGTAGGTGTCCCAGTCAAATGGGATCAGCTCGTTCGGGATGGTGGAGAAGACAAACTCCACCCCGAAAATCGAGTGGTCGCGCCGGATATTGCGCGCACCGAAATAGCGTTTGTCATTGCGGTATTGCCGCAGCACCTCCAGATTGCGCCCGCGCTGGCGGGACAGGTAGGATACTGCATAGGTGATGCCGGCGGAAACGCCGATGACGTAATCAAACATGATGTCGTTGTCGAGCAGCGCGTCCATCACGCCGCACGAAAATACCGGGCGGAACGTACCGCCCTCCAGAACAAGTCCTGGCATGCTTCCTCATAACCTTTCTGCTTGGGATAATTTACCGACGTTTGCGCGTAGGCGGCTTGCCCTTGCGGCCGCGTCCTTTGCCGCGGCCCTGACGGCGGCGCTGCGCACGGTTGCCGGGTGCGGGCGCAAACGCGGGAGGCGGTGCGTCCTCGGTCGGGTCGGACATAGGCAGCGCGCCCTCGGCGGGCGCAAAGTCGATCTGGCCTGTCACTTCGCTGGCGGCAAGCAGCTTGACGCGAATGGGTGTGCCGATCGTGAAACGCTTGCCCGTGCGGCGGCCGGTCATGGTCATGCGCTGCTCGTCGTACTGGTAGAAGTCGCCCGCGAGCAGTTCGACACGGATCAGGCCCTCGCAGCCGTTTTCGAGCGCCACAAAGATGCCGAACGACTGCACGCCGGACACCTCCGCGTCAAATTCTTCGCCAATGAAGCGCTTCATATAGGCCGCGATATACAGCTTGTCGATGTCGCGCTCGCACTCATCCGCGGCCTGTTCGCGCGTGGAGGACTGCGATGCCGCTTCTTCGCATAGGGTGTGGTCGGCGGTTGTGAATTCCTCGCCGGTCAGTGCCTTTTGCAGCATCCGGTGCGCTACCAGATCAGGATAGCGCCGAATGGGGGAGGTGAAGTGCAGATAGAACTTGGCTTTCAGGCCATAATGCCCGATGCACTCATCCGCGTAGCGCGCGCGGGCAAGGCTGCGCAGCAGCAGCGTCGGCAGGATGCGCTGCTTGGGATCGTTTTTCGCGCCGCGCAGCACGGTCTGGAACTGGAAGGTGTCCTCCGGCTTGGAGGGGTCGATGCGGTAGCCGAACGGTCGCGCAAACGCCGCGAATACGCGCAGCTTGTCCGGGTCGGGGTTTTCGTGCACGCGGTACACGGTCGGAAGATCGCGTTTGCACATATATTCCGCCACCGCTTCATTCGCCGCGAGCATGAATTCCTCGATCAGCTTTTCGCTTTCGCCGCGGTCGCGGTACTGGATGTCGGTCGGATTGCCGTTTTCGTCCACGATGATCTGCGCTTCCGGGATGTCCAGCTCCAATGCACCGCGCTCAATGCGCCGCTTGTACAGCGCGTGCGCCAGATCGTTCATGCGCTCAGCGGTATCGACCAAAAAGCTGTATTCTTCCCGCAGGGCCTTGTCGCCCGCGAGGATTTTGTTCACCTTGTTGTACGTCATGCGCGCACCCGACCGGATGACCGATTTGGCAAAGCGCGCCTTGTAGCGACGTCCATCCTTGTCCACCTCCATCAGTGCGGAAAAGGTCAGACGGTCAACGCCGGGGTTCAGCGAACAGATGCCGTGGCTGAGCGCAAACGGCAGCATCGGCACGACATGGCCCGGGAAATAAACCGATGTGCCGCGGCGGAACGCTTCCATGTCGAGCGGTGCGCCGGGCGTGACATAGTGCGATACGTCCGCAATGTGCACGCCGAGCAGCAGATGACCGTTTTCCAGCGGTTCGAGCGAAACAGCGTCGTCAAAGTCCTTCGCGTCATCGCCGTCGATTGTGAAAATCAGCTTGTCGCGCAGGTCAAGACGGCCCTCGATCGCCGCAGGATCAATCTCCTGCCCAATCGCGTCCGCCTGCTGCAATACTTCATCGGGAAATACGTCGTATACGCCGTTTTCGTGCAGGATGCCCGCGATGGCGGCTTCCATCGTGCCGTCCTCGCCCAGATCCGCCTCGACCACGCCCTGCGGCGGCAGCTTTTCATCCCCGTAGCAGGAGATGGACACTGCCACGCGGTCGCCGGGCTGGGCGTCGCCCAGATGGTGGCGGTCGATGGCGACTTCAGGGTATTTTTTGGAGGCCGGCTGCACAAAATAGGCGTTTCCGCGCTGCACCAGCGCGCCGGTCAGCTCCCGGTCGGCGCGGCGTAGCACACGGATGACCGTGCCTTCGCGTCGGCCGCGGTTGTTCTTGCGCTCGGACAGCTTGACCAGTACGCGGTCGCCGTGCCACGCACCGCCATTTGAGCCGGGCGGGATGAACAGGTCGTCCGGCTTGGCGCCGTCCGCAGGCGCGTCGGGGGCAACAAAGGCGAAAGCGCGTTCGGTAGCAAGGTAGGTGCCTGCCACACAGCCGTAATGCGTGCAGACCGCAAAGCGGTTTTTCTTGTTTTTCATCACCTGACCGTCCGCAATCAGGTAGTCGAGCGCGTTCTTCAGCTCGTTCTTTCCGGTTTCGGGCAGGGCACGGCGCATTTCGTCCATGCGCATGGGCTGCGTCAGCAGCGCAAGCAGTTTGCTTTCCAGCTCAGTTTGTTCCATAAAAAGCCCTCCTTCTCTTTCAGTATACCATCATCAAAGGCGGATTAAAAGGAAAATTGGCGTAAGCTACGGTTTGACGGCGCGCAGACGGCATGGTACACTAAGGGTAACAAATGTCCTCCGGAAAGGGGAGAATCCAAATGAAAGCACTGATTACCGGCGCGTCCTCCGGCATCGGGCGCGAGATCGCCCGCCTGCTGTCCGAGCGCGGTTATGAGCTGATTTTGTGTGCGCGGCGGGAGGATCGGCTGCGCGCGCTTGCCGCCGAGCTGCCGACGGTTTGTCACATTATTGCGGCGGATGTGTCGGACGAAAAAGAGTGCCGGCTGCTGTATGAGGCGGCGCGCGGGGACGACCTTGAGGTGATCGTTAATAACGCGGGCTTCGGCCTGTTCGGCACGTTTACCGAAACTGATCTGGACGAAGAACTGCGCATGATCGACACCAACATCCGCGCGGTGCACATCCTGACTAAGCTGGCTGTGCAGGATTTCCAAAAGCGCGGGCGCGGCTATGTGCTCAATGTCGCGTCGAGCGCAGGTTTTCTGCCGGGGCCGCTCATGGCGACCTATTACGCGACCAAAAACTATGTCCTGCGGCTGACTGAAGCCATCCGCGAGGAACTTCGCCGCGCGGGCAGCGGCGTGCAGGTGTGCGCGCTGTGTCCCGGACCGGTGGACACCGAGTTTAACAAAGTCGCAGGCGTGCGCTTTGCACTCGGCGGTCTGACCGCGCGGCGGGTGGCGAGTGCGGCAGTAGACAGTCTGTTTGCGGGCAAGGGGATCGTTGTGCCGGGCGCTGCGATGAAGGCGATGACGCTGGCGCGGCATTTTGCGCCGGACAGCCTGCTCGCGCGCGTGACCTACCACTTTCAGCACAAAAAGGGTGGCGCATGACCGGGCAGGAGATACGGCGCACGCTGCAAAGCGAATTTGTGCGCACGCTGCGCAAGCCCTTTGTGGACGCGGTAAAACAATACCGGTTGGTGCAGCCAGGCGATACCATCGCGGTTTGTATTTCGGGCGGCAAGGATTCCATGCTGCTTGCGCTTCTGATGCAGGATTTGCAGCGCACGGTGGATTTTTCGCTTCGGTTTCTGGCCATGGACCCGGGCTATACGCCCGAAGGCCGTGCACGGTTGGAGCAAAACGCCGCGCATCTCGGTTTGCCGCTTGAGGTGTTCGAGACCAATGTGCTGCGCGTTGCGGGCAATCACGCGGCAGAGCATCCGTGCTTTTTGTGCGCCAAGATGCGGCGCGGTTATCTGTACACCGAGGCACAAAAGCGCGGCTGCAACAAGATTGCGCTTGGCCACCATTATGATGACGCGGTCGAGACCGTGCTGATGGGGCTGATCTACGGCGGACAGGTGCAGGCAATGCTGCCGCGCCTTGCCGCCAAAAATTACGCGGGAATGGAGCTGATCCGTCCGTTGTATCTGACACGTGAGCGCAATGTGCAGGCGTGGGCAGACTTCTGTGGGCTGGACTTTGCCTCGTGCGACTGCCCGGCGAAACAGCTGGAAAGCGATACCAAGCGCGCGGCGGTTAAGGCACTGATCGCGTCGCTGGCAGCGGAAAACCCGCAAATCGAGGCGAATATCCTGAATGCGCTGAAAAACGTAGATACCGGTAAACTGCTCGGCTGGCGGGACCAAACTGGGCATCACAGCTTTTTAGACCGGCTGGAAAGGTGAAAAGAAAAGCGGAAAACCATCGGGTTTTCCGCTTTTTTCTTTTATTCGGTTTTGATATACAGCATACGGATGGAATTGAGCACACACAGCATGGCAACGCCCGAGTCCGCAAACACCGCCAGCCACATGGACGCGATACCGGCAAGGCCCAGCACCATGACCAGCAGTTTGATACCCAGTGCAAACGCGATATTCTGGTGCGAGATGCGCCGTGCACCGCGCGCGATCTGAACAGAAGCCGGGATAGAGGACAGGTCGGCGTTCATGAACACAACGTCTGCGGCTTCGATTGCCGCATCCGCGCCGCTGCCCATCGCCGCGCCCACATCCGCGCCCGCAAGCACAGGGGCATCGTTGATGCCGTCGCCGACGAACATCACTGCGCCGTGCTTTTCGCGCAGCTCTTGGAGTGCAGACAGCTTATCCTCGGGCAGCAGCCGCGCGCGCACCTCGTGGATGCCAAGCTCCTGCGCGACCGCGTCTGCCGTTTCCTGTGCGTCGCCGGTCAGCATGGCGGTGGTCAGGCCCTGCGCCTGCATACGGTCCATGGCCTGTTTGGCGTCCGCCTTGACCGTGTCCGCAATCACAATATGACCGAGCAGCCGTCCGTCCTGCGCGAGCAGCACCTCGGTGCTACCGGGCGTGCCGGTGAAGCCGGTAAGGTTGATGCCGTGCCGTTCGAGCAGCTTGCGGTTGCCGCACAGTACGGTTTTGCCGCCGATAACGGCTTCCACGCCTTCGCCCGCCTGTTCGCGGATGGCATCTGCGGCCGGGTAATCGGTTTCGCAGGCGGCCAGAATGGATTTGGCGATCGGGTGGGTGGACGCGGATTCACAGGCGGCCGCGAGCCGCAGCAGTTCAACCGCTTCGATCTGCGCGCCTGCGGCGGGCATGACCCGCTGCACGACGAAATTGCCGCGGGTGATTGTGCCGGTCTTATCCATGACAATGGTTTTCACGTCGTTAAGTGCTTCCAGCGACACGCCGCCCTTGAACAGGATGCCGCGCTTGGAGCCTGCGCCGATGCCCGCAAAATAGGTCAGCGGTACACTAAGCACCAGCGCGCACGGACAGGAAATGACAAGGAAGGTCAGAGCGGTGTATACCCAATGCGCCCAATCGCCGGTGATGATGCCGGGGACGAGCGCGGTCAGCAGCGCGATACCGACAACCGCGGGCGTATAAACGCGCGAAAAGCGCGTGATGAAGCGGTCAATCTTGGGTTTGCGCGCGGCAGCGTTCTCCACGCTGTCCAGAATGCGCTGCACCATGCTTTCGGCCAGCACATGGGTGACGCGCAGCTTGAGCACGCCATCTGTGTTCACGCAGCCGGATAGGGCGTTGTCGCCGGGTGCGACACGCACCGGCACGGGCTCGCCCGTGATCGCGGCGGTATCCAGACGGCTGACGCCCTCGATCACCACACCGTCCAGCGGCACACGGTCGCCCGGGCGGACCAGCACGATGTCATCCACCTGTGCATCGGCAGCAGGGATGGTCTGGGTGTTGCCGTCCGGTAAAACGCGGTTGACCGTTTCCGGCCGCAGATCGACCGCCTGCATGATCTGGCGGCGCGAACGCTCGACCGCGCGGTCCTCAAAATATTCGCCAATGCGGTAGAACAGCATAACGCCGACCGCTTCGTCAGATGCGCCGATCGCCCATGCGCCGATGGTCGCCAGCGACATCAGGAAGTTTTCGTCAAATATACGGCCTTTGCCGATATTGCGTACGGCGGTCAGCAGCACGCGCCAGCCGAGCAGCAAATAAGCTGCCAGCATGGCGACAACTTGCGGCACGCCGGATAACACAAATTCGCCAAGCAGGAACAGCACCGCGCCGATCAACAGCTCGGCCAGTGTATGACCGCCGGATTCCTCCTCGTCCTCTTCGGGCGCGATAACCTTGGTCGCGCTTTCGATCGAGGTGCAGATCTCGCGGATGCGGGGCAGCAGCGCGTCCGGGTTGTCGCCGGTCACGCGCAGCTGGCGGGTTTCAAACACCAGCGTGCAGTCGTGTACACCGTCCAGACGGCTGATTTGATACTGCATTTCCGCGGCGCAGTGCGCGCAGCCGAGGTTTTGCAGCGTATAAACGCGCAGCTTGCCGTGCTTGCGGGACGTATGTGCTGCGGCATGGTGTTCGTGGTGCTCATGATGATGATGCTCGTGGTCACAGCCGCAGGTCTCGTCGTGGTGATGGTGGTGCTCGTGACCGCAGTCGCAAGCCTCGTCGTGGTGATGATGGTGCTCGTGGCCGCAGTCGCAGGTCTCGTCGTGGTGATGGTGGTGCTCATGGCCACAGCCGCAGCCTTCGTCGTGGTGATGATGGTGCTCGTGACCGCACTCACAAGACGAGGAGTGGGAATGCTCTGCGATATTTTCGGTATTTTCTGCATGCATGTGGGGGTGTGAAGTGCTTTTGGGCGCGGATGCAGGCGCGCAGGATTCTTCGAATGCCATAAAGACAGCCTCCTGATTTATATATGAATGATTGCTCATATGTTCATATATTCATATTATTTCAAGAGGGGTGGTTTGTCAATATGGAACGCATAAAAAAATGCACAAAAGAAAAAGCCGTCAATTGACGGCTTTTTGACTGGTTTTATCCGGCAGCTGCGCCAGAATAATGGCGGCGAACATCAACACGCAGCCCAGGATTTCCCGACCGGACAGCGTTTGATGCAGAATCACCCAGCCTGCCAGCACGGAGATAACGGACTCCAGGCTCATAATGAGCGAGGCAACCGTTGGGTTCATGCCGCGCTGACCGATGATCTGCAAGGTATATCCCGCGCCAGAGGACAATGCGCCTGCGTACAGCACGGGTTTCCACGCGGCGAGGAGCGCCGAAAAGCTGGGATGCTCGAACAGCAGCATGCCTGCGCCTGCGACGATCGCGCACACGAAAAACTGGATGCAGGACATTTTTACGCCGTCGGTCAGCGGGGAAAAATGGTCGATCAACATAATATGTACCGAAAACAGGATCGCGCAGATAAAGGTGAGCAGGTCGCCGAGGTTGATGCTCAATCCATCGGTCAGGCACAGGAAATACAGGCCCACGATGGCAAGCGCTACGCCACACCAGACCAGTTTACCACATTTGCGGCCGAACAGCAGGCCGAACAGCGGCACGATCAGGATATAGCAAGCGGTCAGGAAGCCAGATTTGCCGACCGTGGTATACAGCAGGCCGATCTGCTGAAAAATGCTCGCAAAGCACAGCGCTGCGCCGCAGCACGCACCGCCCAGAAGCAGCGTTTTGCGGGCGCGCCGTTTTTCCTCGGCGTTTTCGTGCGTGTGGCTCGGTCCGTTTTTGTGCAGCACAACGACAACGGGCAAAAGGACGATGCCGCCGATGACGCTGCGCGCGAACAGGAAGGTGAACGGGCCGACATAGTCCATGCCGACGCTCTGTGCCACGAATGCCACGCCCCAGATGGTGGCGGTGAGCAGCAGGATCAGGGAGTTTCGGATTTTCAAGACGAAAACGCTCCTTTGCGGAAATTTGCAGAACGCATAAAAAAACGAACCGCTTCAGGCGGTTCGTTTTTTGGAGCTGCTGACCGGATTTGAACCGGTGACCTCATCCTTACCAAGGATGCACTCTACCTACTGAGCTACAGCAGCAAGGTGGCAGGGGCAGTAGGGATCGAACCCACGGCACTCGGTTTTGGAGACCGATGCTCTACCAGCTGAGCTATACCCCTGTATGGCTCCTCAAGTTGGACTCGAACCAACGACCCTGCGGTTAACAGCCGCATGCTCTACCAACTGAGCTATTGAGGAATGTAAAAAGCTGGTATCGACCTGCAAATATCTATTGCAGTCAGCCTAAACATTATAGCGCGCAAAGTGAAAAGTTGTCAAGAGAAAATTCAAAGAAAAAACGGAAAATTTCGTAAAAACCGTTGGCCCGCCTGCGACAGACACCCGGAGGTGCCCGCCGCAGGCGGCAGGGGGGTCATTCGGCCAAACGGTAAATAGCAAGGATGGCATCCTTATCAAGCGGCGAATAGCTTTTGACCGGGCCATTCACGGAGCGGATCGTGTTGTCGGCAAGCGTCTCGTAGTCGGCAGGCTTGATGCCGAGCTGCGACAGGTGCACCGGCATGCCGATCTCTTCAAAAAAGCGCTTCAGGGTCAGGATGCCTTCGCGCGCGGTGCGCTCGGGGCAGGCAAAATCCATTTCCACGCCGAACACGCGGTTTGCCAGCTGCGCAAAGCGGGGGATATCGTTTTTCATTTCGTACATCGCCCACGCCGGGAACAGCACGGACAGACCCGCGCCATGTGCGATCTCGTCGCGGAAAGCGCTCAACGCATGCTCGAGCTTGTGCGCCGGGAACAAACGTCCACGGCCGCAGCCGGTGTAATCATTGTGCGAAACGCTGCCCGCCCACATGAGCGTGGCGCGTGCCTCGTAGTCGTTGGGGTTGGCAATGGCGCGGCGACCCGCGTCGCGCGTGGCAATCAGCAGACCTTCGGCAAGGCGGTCGGTGATGTCGCTCTCGCCGCCTGCGGGCGTGAGATAACGCTCAAGCGTGTGCATCATGATATCGACGATGCCGCAGCCGGTCTGGAATTTGGAGACCGAAAACGTGTTTTCCGGATTGAGGAAGCTGATGCGCGGTCGGTTGGTCTGGCTGGTAATGCCGCGCTTTTCCTTGGTTTCCTCATTGGTCAGCACGCACGAGTTGCTGCTTTCCGAACCCGAGGCCGCGAGCGTCAGCACGGTGGCGACGGGCAGGGTCTTGTCGGGCGCGGTGCCGGTCGCGGCAAATTCCCACGGGTCGCGGCCCGTGGCGACGCCCATGCCGATACCCTTGGCCGAGTCGATGACCGAGCCGCCGCCAACAGCGAGGATAAAGTCGATCCCCTCACGTTGGCACAACGCAATGCCCTTGCGCACCATGGATACTTTAGGATTGGGCTCGACGCCGCCGAATTCAATAAACGATAAGCCGGCATGGAACAGGCTTTGCTCCACGCGGTCGAGCAGGCCGGACGAGCGCGCGCTCGATCCTCCGAAATGTATCAGCACGCGGTGTGCGCCGATTTCCTTCAGCTTGGGGCCGATTTGCTCCTCGATGCCACGGCCAAAGACGATCTCGGTTGTTGTGTGGATGGTAAAATTCAACATAGCGGCGTCATCCTGCCCTTCTTTATTTGGAATGAGTTGACTCTATTATACCTGTACCCTTGCAAAAAGTCAAAAAATTAGATAGAATAATAAAACAGGTATCAAGGAAGATTTTGCATGATTTGGAAAGAGGGACTGACCCTTTGCTTTATGACTATTCCGCCCCCCAGTGGCTGCTGATTTTTTATCTGTACTGCGTTCTGGGCTGGTGTTTTGAATCCACCGTCGTATCCTTGCAGCAACGGCGGTTTGTCAACCGCGGTTTTCTGCGCGGACCGATGCTGCCGATTTACGGTTTCGGGGCGACCATTCTGCTGCATGTTTCGCTGCCGTTATACAATCGACCGATCGAATTGTTTTTTGCCAGCATGTTTGCGGCGACCGTATTCGAGTATATCGTCGGTGTGCTAATGGAAAAACTATTCAAGGTGAAATACTGGGATTACTCCACCCATCGGTTCCAGTTTCAGGGGCGCATCTGTCTGCAATCCTCGCTGTGCTGGGGATTCCTTGGACTGATTCTCGCGCGGGTGATCCACCCGCCGGTGGAGACCATTGTGGTCGTGCTGCCGTTCGGGCTGCTGATCGTGGTGGATATTCTGCTTTCGGTCGCGTTTGCAAGCGACGTTGTGGTATCCGTGCGCACGGCACTCGATCTGGCCCGGATGCTCGAAGAGCTGGACAAGCTGCGCGAGCAGGGCGCGGAGCTGCGGCAGCAGCTTTCCGAGACCGCTTTGGTGCAGCTGACCCGCCTGTCCTATCGTGTAGATGAAGCGCGCGGCGAATGGTCGGAGAAAATGGATGGTGCGCGCGAGCAGATTTCTGAGCGGGTGGACGACGCCCGCGAACAGATTTCCGACGCAAAAGAGCAGATTCTGGCGCGATTGGATGAATTGCAAAACCGCTTTGACGAGCAGGCGGCGAACCTTGGCCGCATCCGCAAGAGCATGCTGCGGGGCAACCCGACGGCGCGGTCGGCGCGGTATGATGCCGTGTTACAACGCCTGAAAAAGCGGATTGATACGCGCCGCCATGGTTAAAACTACGCAAAATGCACAAAATGATGCAAAATGACGGGATTCCATGCGCGCGTTTCGTCAGTTTTTCGCTTGCTAAAATGCGCGTTTCAGGTGTATATTAGTAGTACCCGGAGAACCTATCGATTTAGTGGTGTATCCGTGATTGGAGTATCCCCTTTTTGGAGAGAAAGGCTTGATATAAAATGAAAAGATTTGTTTACGCGGACAATGCGGCAACGACCCCGCTGTCCGAAACTGCATTCAACGCAATGAAACCGTGGCTGACCGAGTTTTATGGCAACCCGTCCTCGCTGTATCGCATCGGCCGCGAGGCCAAGATGGCGCTCAACGAGGCGCGCAC
>DXDZ01000043.1 GCA_019115185.1 Candidatus Agathobaculum merdipullorum | reverse complement strand
CGATCGGCCGTCTGCGCGAAGATGCCCTGTATGACTATAAGTTTGTCAGCCTGTCGCACAACACGCTGCGCGGCGCGGCCGGCGGTGCCGTACTGATGGCGGAGCTGCTGTGTGCCGAAGGCTATATGGACCGCTAAAGGAGGCTATGTTATGAAGAACCCTATTTTTACCGGTGCCGGTGTTGCCATTATCACGCCGTTCAAGTCCACCGGTGAAGTGAACTATGAAGAGTTTGGCCGCATCATCGACTATCAGATTGCGCATGGCACCGACGCCATCATCATTTGCGGCACAACCGGCGAATCCTCCACCCTGCACGACAAGGAACACCGTGAAGCCGTTGCATGGTGCTGTGAATACGTCAACCACCGCATTCCCGTCGTCGCCGGTGTCGGCTCGAACGATACCGATTATGCCATTCAGCTGACCAAGTTCGCCAAGGAATGCGGCGCAGACGGCGGCCTTTCGGTTACCCCGTATTACAACAAGACCACGCAGCGCGGTCTCATCGCACACTATACTGCTATTGCAGACAGCAGTGATCTGCCGATCATCCTGTATAACGTCCCCAGCCGCACCGGCGTTTGCTTTACTGCGGACACCCTGTATGAGTTGTCCAAGCACCCGAACATCAACGGCCTGAAGGCTGCGTCGGGCAACTTCAGCCTGATTGCTTCCACGATGGCAAAGTGCGGCGATCAGCTTAACGTCTGGTCCGGCAACGACGATCAGATCGTTCCGCTCATGGCACTTGGCGGCAAGGGTGTCATCTCGGTGCTTTCCAATGTCGCACCGCAGGAGACCCACGACCTGACGCAGCTTTGCCTGCAAAACCGTTACCCGGAAGCGGCAAAGATGCAGTTTGCCTATCACAACCTGATCGACGCACTGTTCTGTGAGGTCAACCCCATCCCGGTCAAAAAGGCAATGGAAATCCTCGGCTGGAATGTCGGTGCACTGCGTCTGCCGCTGGTTGAGCCGACCGAAGAACATATCGCTTTGATCCGTCAGGAACTGGCTGCCGCAGGCTGCAAAATCTAAGCCCTGCATTTCCCTTAAAGGAGTTTTTAAAGATGTTGAAAATTGCACTTTCCGGCTGCAACGGCCGGATGGGCCGCGTCATCAGCGATATTGTTGCGAACAAAAAGGATATGGAAATCGTTGCCGGTTTTGATATCAACACGGAAAAGCATGCCGGTTTTCCGGTTTATGCCGATCCGTTTGAGTTTCCCGGTACATGCGATGTAATCATTGATTTTTCCAATGCGTCCAGCACAGAGCATCTGCTGGCCTATTGCGAGCAGCGCAATACGCCCATTGTCATCTGCACGACCGGACACTCACCGGAACAGCTTCAGAACATTCGAACCGCCTCCGCAAAGTTCCCGATCTTCCGTTCGGGCAATATGTCCATCGGCATCAATCTGATGATGGAGCTGCTCCGCAAATCCGCATCCGTGCTCGGAGAAAATTATGATGTGGAAATCATTGAAAAGCACCACAACCAGAAGCTGGATGCACCTTCCGGCACCGCACTGATGCTGGCTGACGCGGTAGCGGATGCGCTTCCCTATGATGCGGAATATGTCTATGACCGCCATGAGCGCCGCGAAAAGCGTCCCGCGCACGAGATCGGCATTTCTGCGATCCGCGGCGGTACCATCGTCGGCGAGCATAGCGTTCTGTTCTGTGGGCGCGATGAAATCATTGAAATCAAGCACACCGCGCTTTCGCGTGAGGTATTTGCGGTCGGCGCCGTAGATGCCGCTGCTTTTATGGCCAGCTGCGCACAGCCCGGTATGTATGATATGAGCGATGTGATCGCATCTCACAGCCATTGACAAGCAAAAAACAAGGCTGCACTGCCAAAAGCAGTGCAGCCTTGTTGCATATGTCGCAGTGTCATTTGTTGCCCTGCGGTTTCACCGTTGCCAATGGATTTTTCGCGGCAGCTTCCCGCAGACTGCTGTCTTCGATATGCGTATAAATCATCGTGGTATTGACACTGGTATGACCTAAAATGTTTTGCAGCGTGCGGATATCCACGCCATTCTGATACATCAGCGTCGCAGCCGTATGCCGCAGTTTATGTGCAGAATATTTCTGCGTATCCAGCCCCGCTTGCTCCAAGTGCTTTTTGACCAACCACTTTACTGTCTGCACATTGATACGGTTGCGGTTTCTGCTGATGAACAGCGCATTTTTATCACGCTCATGCGGAGTCAGTCGTTTGGGCAAATAGCGTTCCAACGCCAACTTGCAGGCTTCATTCAGATAAACCGTGCGCTCTTTGTTGCCTTTTCCAAGTACCCGCACCGTGTCCCCCTGAAAATCCGTTAAATTCAGTCCAACCAGTTCAGAAACACGCAAACCACAATTCAGAAACAGCGTCAAAATGCAGAAATCGCGTTCCGCATACTCCCCCTGCACGGATCCCAACAAACGTATGCTGTCATCCGTCGTTAAATAGACCGGCAGGGTCTTTCGAATCGTCGGGGACTCCAAATTGCTGACCGGATTATTCTCCAGCACATGCCGTTTATCCGTTAGATAACGGAAAAACGCACGGATTGCAGAAACCTTGCGCGCCCGGGACGTGCCGCTCAATCCATACTCAGTAAAAGCACTATTCTGTTGTGTGGGCCTCTCACCGGACATATACTCCAGATAATCGTAAGCGTCCGATAACGTCACCTGCTCTAAAAAATCAATATCCACGTCATCGATCGGAATCTGGTCCAGCGGCATATCACTCGGCACCATGCCCTTATTATGCTTGAGCACGCGAAAAAATAACCGCAAATCCAGATAATATTCGTGCGCCGTTTTCGCAGATTTCCCTTGGATCGTCGAAATATAGGTCAAAAAATCCTTGAGCACGCGCGGTGCATCCGCAGCATATTGCGACATTGGTTTTTCCATCGCGCTGCCTCCTTGGTATCATTACTCTTATATATATTATAGCTTATCCGTATCAAACCGTCAAACTTGCAATTTATCTGCGCCGGACGTATAATAAGTCCAATAAACCACCCTGAAAGAAGGTTTGTTCCATGGAACGATTGAAGGTTATACAAGGTGATATCACGAAATGCCAGACCGATGCGATTGTGAATGCTGCCAACACCTCTCTTCTTGGCGGCGGCGGTGTGGATGGTGCAATCCATCGTGCTGCCGGGCCGGAGCTTCTGGCAGAATGCCGCACGCTCGGTGGATGTCCCACAGGCGAAGCAAAAGCAACCAAGGCATATCGTCTCCCCTGCCGCTACGTCATTCACACGCCGGGTCCCATCTGGCATGGCGGCAATGCGGACGAAGATCGGCTGCTGGCATCCTGCTACCGAAACGCTCTTGCACAGACTACTGCATTAGGCTGTCAAACCGTTGCATTCCCATCCATCAGCACCGGTGTTTACCATTTTCCGGTGGATCGAGCAGCGCGTATTGCTATCCATACCATTCGGGACTATCTGCAGTCGCACAGCGAAATCTCCTGTGTGACCATGGTTTGCTTTGATGCCGCCACTTTTACAGCATACCAGCAAGCGCTCGCAGAAACGGAGCAGCCGCATGCCTAAAAGCCCGAATCAAAAGCTGAAACTTCTCTATTTGTATCAAATATTGCTGCAAAAAACCGATGAGGACCACAAAATCAGCATGGAAGAGATCCTGCGTGCCCTTGCCCGCTGCGGTATTGAAGCCGAACGGAAAAGCATTTATTCGGACATTGCGGCGTTGCAGGATTTTGGACTGGATATCATGACGCAGCGCGGTCCGGGAGGCGGCTACTATGTTGCCTCACGTGATTTCGAGCTGCCCGAACTCAAGCTGCTGGTAGATGCCATCCAGTGCTCTCGATTTATCACGCAAAAAAAAACCGATGAACTGATTCACAAAATAGAATCTTTAGCCAGCGAACCGCAAGCACGAGTTTTGCAGCGTCAGGTCTACATTGCCGACCGCATCAAAACCATGAATGAGCGCATTTATTACAATATTGATACGCTTCATGCAGCCATATCGGCCGGTGTGCAGATCACCTTTCAATATTTTGAATGGGTGCTCAATTTTAGCGCGCAGGAAAAAATCCAGAAACGCTATCGCCATGATGGAGCAAGATATCAAGTCAGCCCTTGGGCATTAACTTGGGATGATGAAAATTATTATATGATTGCCTATGAAGCGACATCCAACTCCATCCGCCACTATCGGGTAGATAAAATGGAACACATCGCCCTGACTGAGCAGCCGCGCCAAGGTCAGCAGCTTTTCCACGATCGTTTCAATCCAGCCGACTATTCCCGTAAGGTTTTCGGCATGTTTTCCGGCGAAGAAAAAATTGTCCGTCTGCGATGCGAAAACCGTTTTATCGGTGTTCTACGCGACCGATTTGGCACAGAACTCATGGTTCAGCCTTTAGAAGATGGCTATTTCGCGGTCAATGTCACTGTTGTGGTCAGTCCCCAATTTTTCTCCTGGGTGTTTGGTTTAGGCGGTGGCGTACAAATTCTGGAACCGCAAGATGTGCGTCAGCAGTTTCAGCAGCAATTAAAACAGCTTCTTGAATAAGTCCGTTTTATAGTACCTTTCCTTTGGTATACTATGTGCATCAAAGGAAAGGAGAACCGCATATGAACTGCTCGATGGAATATGTAAACGGACATATTGAGGTATATGACGAAAACGGCGAGTTTCTGTTTTCCGCCGACAATAAGCAAGAAGCACTCAGCGAGCTTGCCGCTGCTGCATAACGATCCAATATACAGCAGAGCTGTGGAATTTCCCACAGCCCTGCTTTTTTGCTCTAAAAGCCCTTGCAAACCACTTTGCAAAGTTCAGACGTTTCTTTTTCTCTCACCGCTGCTTTACGGGCAGCCATAGCTCGCACCGATAGGCCGCACCCGAGAAAAACCGCGCCTGCCCGTCATGCGCCGCCGCGATCTGCGCGACCAGACGCAGCCCGGTGCCATGCGCCGCGCCGCCGTCTTCTTCAAGCTGCCGTGATGAAGATGCCTGCCCCGATGCAGCCTGCCCGCCCTCGACCCACAAAACCACCTTGCCCGCTTCCGTTCGGCCGCCCATGCGAATGGCACAGCCAGGCGCATTGTGGCGCACGCAGTTGGTCAGCAGATTGTTCACCGCGCGGCGCAGCAGGAATTCGTCCGCCTCGATTACAGGCAGCGGTGCGGGCGGCAGCTCGACTTCAACCGAAAAGCCCTCCGCCAGTCCACCATTGAGAAAATCTGCCGCTGTCCGGCGCAGCAGCGCCGCTGGCTGGAGACGCTCTTTGCGCAGCGCCTGCATCGCGCAATCCAGCCGCATGGTCAGGTTGAGGTCGTTGACCAGATCGCGGATCACCTGACTTTGCGCACGGATCGCACCCGCTTGCCGTCGTCGGTCTGGCGGCAACGTCTGATCCTCCTCGATCTGCGCGGCATAGCCCATGACCACGGACAGCGGCGTGCGAATATCGTGCGACACCCCGTTGATCCATCCCGCGCGCGCCTCGTCCCGCACCTGCTGGGCCTGCCGGAACCATCTGCGCGTGACCAGATAGGCCAGCGCAAGCACGCAGCCGAGCGCCATCAAAAACAGTCCGGCCGCCCAAACCGGCAGCTGCACCAAGCTCTCCATGCTCAACGCGATATCATGCTTCCAGACGCTGCCTTTTTCATCGCCCACAACCAACAGACCGTCATCACGGACACGGCACTGCACCGGATAATCCACCAGATACCAACGGGTAAACGAGGCGACCTCAGTCAGTGTATACTTTTCCGGAACATCCGCCGGCTTGCGCCATGACCAAACCACCCGCCCGCTTTCATCCAGCAGCATCGCCCAGTTTTCCGGGCGCAGCAGCGCTTCACCCGTAAACGTGTATCCGTCCGCCGTCCGCATCAGGTGCTCGGACATCTTCTGCGTCGGCACGCTCCAATCCCGGCCCTGTTCGACATTATAGAAAACGAATGACAGCAGCCCAGTTATCAAAATCGCCACAATCAGCAGCGCAGACACCGCCACCAGTCCCGCCGCCTTGACCCAACTGCGCAGCTTCATGCATCCGCCCTCCGTTCCAGACGATATCCCAGCCCGCGCACGGTCAGCAAATGGCGCGGATGCGACGGGTCTGCCTCGATTTTTTCGCGCAGGCGGCGAATATGCACCATCAACGTGTTCTCATACCCCACCATTGGACCATCCCACAGCGCCTGACACAGCGCGTCTATTGTGACGATATTTCCGCCGCTGTCCCACAACTTTTTGAGCAGCGCAAACTCCTTGGCAGTCAGCGCGATCTCCTCGCCGTTCCGGCGCACCGTCCCCCTGCCCCATAGGATTTCGGTCCCGCCCAGCCGGGCGGTTTCCGGCTCCCGGCGGTACACCCGGCGCAGCACGGCGCGCAGGCGCAGCCGCAGCTCCTGCGGCAGGAATGGCTTTGTGATGTAATCATCCGCGCCCAGTCCAAGCCCGCGCAGCCGGGCCTCGTCCTCGTCCCGCGCGGACAGAAACAACACCGGCACGTCCCTCTCTCGCCGCAGTTCCCCAAGCAACGAAAAGCCGTCCCCATCGGGCAGCATCACATCGAGCAGCACGGCGTCCGGCGAAGCGGTACGAAACTTCTTCAGCGCCTCGGCGCAGCTACCCGCGACATCGACCTCATATCCATCCGTCACCAAAATTTCACGGATCATGTTTTGCAGGGCGACCTCATCATCGACCGCCAGAATCCGATATGCCATATTCCTTCTCCCCGCTTTGTTTTGCTTTGTAACACAGCATTATTATACCAGACTCGCCGCCTGTGTGGTGACTGAAACGCAAAAGTAAGGTAAACGTAAGGCTGGCTTCATCGGATTGTCAGGCCCATCTGCTATGCTGAAAGCCATAAGGAGGTCATGCAATGATGAACAGTATCGAGACCCACGGCCTGAGCAAGCAATATGGAAACGCGCTGCGGGTCAAGCATTTGGATTTATGCGTGCCGGAGGGCTGCATTTACGGTTTTCTTGGGCCGAACGGCGCGGGCAAATCGACCACGCTCAAAATGATTCTCGGTTTGGTGCGTCCCACACAGGGCAGCATCGAGGTGCTCGGCCAGCCCATGGCGCGGGCCAACCGACTGGCTGTGCTAAAGCAGGTGGGCAGCCTGATCGAAAGCCCCAGCTACTACGGCCACCTGACCGGTGAAGAGAACCTGCGCATCGTACAGATGCTGCGCGGCGTACCCGAAAAAAACATCCGCGAGGTATTGCAGATCGTCCGGCTGGACAACCAGCAGGGCAAGCAGGTCGCGCATTACTCACTCGGTATGAAGCAGCGGCTGGGGCTGGCAGCCGCGCTGCTGGGATACCCTAAGCTGCTCATTCTGGACGAGCCGACCAACGGCCTTGACCCTGCGGGCATCCAGGAGATGCGCGAGCTGATCCGCGAGCTGCCCGCACGCTTTGATATGACCGTGGTCGTTTCCAGCCATCTGCTGAGCGAGATCGACCAGATGGCCGACCATGTCGGCATCATCCAGGAGGGCGAACTGATCTTTCAGGACACGCTCACGCATCTGCACGACCGCAGTCAGCACCATCTGGCGCTGCGCACAGCCAACACCCCAGTTGCGCAAACACTATTGACCCAGCGACACATTCCCTGCACGGCCGAGCAGGATTATCTGATTCTGCCGCTGCTGGACGATGGGCAGGCCGCAGACTTGATTCGTTTTCTGACGAAAAACCGACTGGATGTTATCCGTCTGGAAGAGCGACAAAAGAGTTTGGAGGACATCTTCCTCGAGCTGACCGGAAAGGCGGCGAGCCTATGAAACTGCTCCGACTGGAATTTTACAAATGCCGCCGACGTAAGATCGCACTTGTGTGCGCGGCGGTGCTGGCCGCACAGCTGTTTTGGTTCTGGGTGGTGCTGTCCCGGCAAAGCGCGGAGGAAATGCAGCAAGGATGGATGCTGATGCTTTATAATTTCGCAGTAGTGGATGCGATCATGCTTCCTGTCGCCACCGCCGTATTGGCCAGCCGCAGCTGCGAGATCGAGCACAAGGGCTGCACGCTCAAACTGCTCGAAACCGCCGCGTCCCCCGCCCAACTCTATCGCGCAAAGCTGCTCTGGGGTGCGCTGACGCTGGGGGGACTGCTCGCGCTGCGCGGCGCGATACTGGTTTGCATTGGGGTAACGCTTGGTTTTCCGGGCGAGGTACCTACAACCCGAATAATACTGTTCACCGTGCTCACCTGGGCAGTATCCGTAACGCTGTACCTGTTGCAGCAAGGGTTGTCGCTGCGCTATGCCAATCAGGCGCCCGCGCTGATCTGCGGCATTTTCGGCAGCTTTGCCGGACTGATGAGCATGCTGCTTCCGTCATTCGTGCAGCGCATGGTGCCGTGGAGTTATTACGGCCTGCTGTCACTGACCGGCATGAACTGGAACCCCACGACCCACGACACATGGTTTTATTGGTTCTGGCCGCCGGTCACCAATTTTGTACTGCTTGCGTGTTGGGCCATTTTGTTTTTCGTGATCGGGCGGACACTGTTCGTCCGGAAGGAGGTATGAATCATGCTGCTGCAATGTCTGCGTGCCGAACGGCTCAAGTGCCGCCGCGCGCCAGTCTGGCTCGCGTTTTTAACCCTGCCGCTGTTCCCCGCCGTGCTCGGTACAGGCAACTATCTTGCCAACCAAAGCGTGTTGCAAAACGGCTGGTACAGCTTGTGGTCCCAGCACACGCTGTTTGCCGCGATGTTCTTCCTGCCTGCGCAATTCGGCGTGTTCTGTGCCTGGCAGTGGCGGCTGGAGCACGCCGACCACAACTGGAACAGTCTGATGACTGCGCCTGTACCCGTGCGCGACCTGTATCTCGCCAAGCTGATACTCGCAACAGGTGTATCCGTGCTGGCGCAAGCCTGCATCGGTGCGCTGTTTATCGTAAGCGGCAAGCTCGCGGGCATCGCTGCGCCGCTGCCGCCCGAACTCGCGGGCTGGCTGCTGCTGGGCGCAGTGGGCGGCATTCCGGTCTGCACAGTGCAGCTGTTTCTCAGTCTGGTCTGCCGCGCCTTTGCCCCGCCGGTGGCTTTCGGCCTGATCGGCGGTATCTTCGGCCTGCTGTTTCTCGGACAGGGCTGGGGCTATGCTTTCCCCTATTCCCTGCTCAGTCTCGGCATGCGTGCGAACAACCCGCAGATGACGCTCGAGCTTGCGCCTTTTTTGCTGGCCTGCGCCGCATATACAGTGGTATTTGCCGTTCTTTGCGTCCGGCTGATGCAGCAGAGGGACATCGCCGCGGAATAATCCTTTTGCAAGCACAAACCCTGCCATGGTCGATGCCGCCGCCCATCATGGCGAAAGAGGTCTTTGACTGGGCGGCGCGGGAGGCTGCGGAAAAGAAACAGCAGGATTTCTCCAAAGTGGAGTTCTTCTCACGGGAAGAAAGCATTTGCGTGCAGCGCATGCACATCAGCCGCTATGATGACGAACCTGCTACCGTGGCCGGTATGGAAGAATACGCCAAGGCGCAAGGGGATCAAGAGGATTTCGGAGAAAATCGCTTTCACCACGAGATCTATTTGAGTGATGTACGGCGATGCAAGCCGGAGCGTCTGAAAACCGTCATCCGACACCCGATAGACCGTGACCGACCTTTCCTATACCACACACACAAACGCACCGCACTCCCCCACCAGCCGCCGGGATAAGCCCGGCGGCTGGTCTGCTTTGTCCCGCTGTGTCACTTGTAATCTGCGCATAAAGCCCTATAATAGAAAACTGTAAAAGCAATTCCACTGCAAGGACGGTGAACGCCCATGAAGCGTATCTTTTTTGTCGAGGACGACCTGAGCCTGATTCACGGTCTGTCTTTTGCTCTGCAGCAGCAGGGCTATGAAATCGTCAACGTCCGCACCTGTCAGGAAGCCGAAGCCCTCTGGCAGGCAGGCGACTATGATCTGGTGATTCTGGACGTGACCCTGCCCGATGGTTCAGGCTACGACCTATGCCGTCTGATCCGCCAAAGCTCCAAAGTGCCCATTCTGTTTCTAACCGCTGCGGACGAGGAAACCGATGTCATCATGGGTCTGGACATCGGCGGGGACGATTATATCACCAAGCCGTTCAAGCTGGCGATCTTCCTGTCGCGCGTCAACGCTCTTCTGCGCCGCAGTGGAGATTTTCGTCAGCCAGACGACACGCTCCAATCGGGCGGTATCACCGTGCATCAGCTGACGCGCGAAGTCACCAAGGACGGTGCGCCGGTCGAACTGACCACCAGCGAATATAAACTGCTGTGCTTATTTCTGGAGCACCCGAACCTTGTGCTGTCGCCCGAGCAGATTCTGGGCAGGCTGTGGGACTGCGAACAAAACTATA
Source organism: Candidatus Agathobaculum merdipullorum (assembly GCA_019115185.1). GTDB lineage: Bacteria > Bacillota > Clostridia > Oscillospirales > Butyricicoccaceae > Agathobaculum > Agathobaculum merdipullorum. The sequence continues at coordinate 1,989 of DXDZ01000043.1, read as the reverse complement.
TCGACAGCAGTACGCTGACCGTCTATATCCGCCGTCTGCGCGCCAAAATCGAGGACGACCCCAGCAATCCCAAGCGCATTATTACCGTGCGCCGCATGGGCTATAAATGGAATGCTGCGAAATGAGGTGCCCCATGAAAATGCTGGCTGACCGGAACATCAAACGCCTGTTTTGCCTTGTCCTTGCCCTGACGGTTGGGTTTTCCCTGCTGTCTGCCGTGCTGCTCGCCGCAGACGGTCAGCATGCCGCGCGGTATCTCCCGGCTGCGTTCGCCTGCATGGGGCTTGTGATTCTGACCGCCATGTACTGCTATTTTCACAAGCAACACCAGACTATGGCGCGCGCAATTGAGCAATTGCATTCATTTCTCGCGGGTGACTCCACCGCGCGCATCGAGTGCGATGACGAGGGCGAACTCAACCGCCTGTTCCACGAGGTCAACTCGCTGGCTGCGATCCTAAATGCCCACGCGGAAAACGAAGGCCGCACCAAACAGTCTATGAAGGAAACGCTGTCCGACATCTCGCACCAGCTCAAGACCCCATTGGCAGCACTGAATATCTACAATGGCATTTTGCAGCAGCAGCCGGCCGATCCGGACACCGTTCGGGAATTCACCACCCTGTCAGAGCAAGAGCTTGACCGCATCCAAACGCTGGTGCACAATCTGCTGACCATCACTAAGTTGGACGCGGGCACACTCGTGCTGGACAAATCCGAGCACAACCTGTCCGACCTGATGACGGAGGTCGGGCGGCGCTTTGCTGTGCAAGCGCGGCAGCGGGATATCCTTCTGTCTTGTTCCGGGGAGGACGATATTTCCCTGTCCTGCGATGCGCACTGGCTGGGAGAAGCCATCGGCAATCTGGTCAAAAACGCGCTCGACCACACCAAGGCAGGCAACACGATCACGGTCACATGGCGCGCCTTTGCGTCGATCGTCCAAATCACGGTGCAGGACAGCGGCAGCGGCATCCATCCGGAGGATTTGCCGCACATCTTCAAGCGGTTTTACCGCAGCCGTTTTTCCAAGGATACACAGGGCGTCGGATTAGGGTTGCCACTTGCCAAAGCGATCATCGAAGCGCATAGCGGCACGATCGAGGTGGACAGCACCTTGGGCCGCGGCACGGTTTTTACGATCAATCTCCTGATTCCTACAACATTGTATGCTGCAAGTCATCTGGCAGTAGGGTTCCAGTGGTACCCTTTTGGTATTACAACAGAAAGAAGGTGCCATCACAACATGGATTTACTGCAAGTCCAAGACCTTTGCAAAACCTACGGCAGCGGTGAAACCGCCGTACATGCTTTGCGGCACGCGACGTTTTCCGTCCCCAAAGGCGAATTTGTCGCCGTGGTCGGAGAGTCCGGCTCAGGCAAATCGACGCTGCTCAACCTGATCGGCGCGCTGGACACGCCGACCAGCGGTCGGGTGCGAATCGACGGCAAGGATATTTTCTCGATGAAAGAACGCAGCCTGACCGTATTCCGCCGCCGCAACATCGGCTTTATCTTCCAGAGCTTTAACCTCATCCCTGAACTGACCGTCGAGCAAAACATCGTCTTTCCGGTGCTGCTCGATTACCAGAAACCGGACGAAGCCTATTTGGAGGAACTGCTCATGGTGCTCGGCCTACGTGAGCGCCGCCACCATCTGCCGAGCCAGCTGTCCGGCGGGCAGCAACAGCGCGTCGCTATCGGGCGTGCGCTGTTCACCCAGCCGGCGCTTATTCTGGCCGACGAGCCGACCGGTAATCTGGATACGCAGAACACAAGCGAGGTGATTGCCCTGCTCAAAGAGGCGTCCCGCCGGTACGAGCAGACCATTTTGATGATTACCCACAGCCGTGCCATCTCCCAGACTGCCGACCGCATTTTGCAGGTGTCCGACGGCGTGCTGACCGACTTTGGGAGGTGCCGAGAGTGAAACACTATCTCAGCCTGATCCCCATCTCTGCTAAGGTGCGGAAACGACAAAATCGGATG
>DXDZ01000042.1 GCA_019115185.1 Candidatus Agathobaculum merdipullorum | reverse complement strand
ACCATCCTGTAAAAAAGACAGCGTATAATACTCAGAGTTATCAACAAACTCCTTGGTATAGCGGCTGTGGCGGATATAGCAGGTTGCCGACGGTTTGCCCCAGATCACGCCCACGCCGCCCCAGCTGGCGGTCATGGTGTTCCACTTTTCCTCCGTACCAGCGGAAATCAGCATCCACTGCTTGCTGATTAACTCAAACGGGTTGAACGTCTGCTCTGCAATATTGATTTTCTCGAAAGACATAGGGTTTCCTCCTCTGATACGTTTATGGGATATCGTGCCGCCGCAGCTTCATTTCCTGCCACTCGTCTCTGGTAATCAGGATTTGCCGCGGCTTAGAGCCTTCCGACGGACCGATGATGCCGCGTTCCTCGATCTGGTCGATGATGCGCGCGGCGCGCGCATAGCCCAGCTTGAGCCGACGCTGCAACATGGACGTAGACGCCTGTCGGCAGTCCATAATGACGTCGATCGCTTCCTCGATCATCTCGTCCTCGTCGCCGCTCGCGTCGCCGGACGAGCCGCCGCCCTTGCTGTCCACCTGCTCGGCCTGGCGCTCGATATGCTCGAGGATCTCCTCATTATATTCGGCAGTGCTTGTCTGCTTGATATGCGCGATGACCGCTTCGATCTCGTCGGACGAAATAAAGCAGCCCTGCACACGGGTGGGCTTGCCCTCGCCCAGCGGCGCATACAGCATATCGCCCTTGCCGATCAGCTTTTCCGCGCCGGTGGTATCCAGAATGATACGCGACTCGATCTGGCTGGCTACCGCAAACGCGATACGAGACGGGATGTTGGCCTTCATGATACCGGTGATAACGTCAGCCGAAGGACGCTGGGTGGCAACGACCAGATGCATACCGGCCGCACGCGCCTTCTGCGCGATACGGCAGATCGAGGTTTCGACCTCCTTAGCCGCGACCATCATCAGGTCGGCCAGCTCGTCGATGACAATGACAATCTGCGGCAGCACCTGATACTGTTCGGGTGTTCCGCCCTCTTCCTGCTCAGCCTTGGCGCGCTCGGCGCGCATCAGGTCGTTATACCCCACCAGATTGCGCACCTGATGATCGGCAAACAGCTTGTAGCGGCGCTCCATCTCGCCGACCGCCCAGTTGAGCGCACCCGCCGCCTTTTTCGGGTCGGTCACGACCGGAATGAGCAGGTGCGGGATGCCGTTATAGTTGCCCAGCTCGACCATCTTGGGGTCCACCATAATCAGGCGCACCTCTTCGGGTGTGGACTTGTACAAAAGCGAAATCAGCATCGAGTTGATGCACACGGATTTACCAGAACCGGTGGTACCGGCGATCAGCATATGCGGCATTTTGGCGATATCGCCGATGACCGGCTTGCCGGTGATGTCCTTACCGACGGCAAAGGACAGGCGGCTGCGCGCGTTGGTGAACGCGGGCGACGAAATGCACTCGCGGATGAACACAGTATTAACCGTCTTGTTCGGCACCTCGATACCGACCGCGATTTTGTCCGGGATGGGCGCGATGCGCACGTTTGCCGCGCCGAGCGACAGCGCGATATCGTCTGCGAGCGCGGTGATGCGTGAAATCTTGATGCCGCGCGGGATGGTCAGCTCAAACCGCGTGACCGACGGGCCGCGCACGATGCCGATGATCTGCGCGTCGATATTGAACGATTCGAGCGTGTCGATCAGGCACTCGGAATTCTCCTTGAGCTCGGCTTCCGCACCGGCGACCGACGTATGCCTGCCAATGCTCAGCAGGTCGATGGGCGGATAATCATAGACCGGCATGGGCGCTTTCTGGTTCTCATCCATCTTCTCGCTCAGCTCCGCCTGCTCGTCTTCGCTGATTTTTTCGGTCTTTTCCGCCCTTTCGGCCTTTTCAGCCTTTTCCGGCTTGGGCGACGGCTCGACCGGCGGCTCGTCCTCGCGGTTTTCCACCAGATCGAGGATGCTCACCTGCTCGCCCGTGGTTTGCTCTTTCAGGGAGCGCAGGTATTCGTCCGGCGCCATCGGCTTGCCGCCGTGCATATGACGTACAGGTGCATCCGGGTCCGCCCCCGGCTTGTCCTCTCCGGGCGGCTCGGTGTCGATCGGGATGTCGATCTCCGCCTTGCGGCGGGCGGCGCGGCGCTCCTCACGGCGCTGCACATGTGCGCTGACCGCCTCGTGCACGTTGGGCAGCTTGGGCGGCGCTTCATAACGCTCGCGCTCTTCTTCGTCCTCGTACTCATATTCCGGCGGACGGAACATCTCCAGCAGCGCCTGCGGTGTAATCCGGCAGGCAACCAGAATGGCCGTCACCGCCAGCACCAGCAGAACCAGCAGCGCCCCGACCGAGGACAGCGCCCACTCCAGCACGATATACAGGCCGCCCGCCAGCAAACCGCCGGACTTGCCCGCCATGCCGGTTGTCAGCAGGTCGAAAAGCGTTTTCATTGAAAAATCATATTCGTTTGCGCAGGCAAACGCATGGATAATGCTGCCGATGAACAGCGGCAGCAGCGCAATGCTTGTACCGCGCAGCCGCACCGGCCCTTTTTGCCGCGCAAACAGCAGTCCCGCCAGCGCGAGCAGCGCAAACGGCAGCAGATAGCTGCCCTTGCCGATCATGGCGCCGATGCCACGGTGCAGCCAGTCGAGCAGCACGCCGTCGATTGGCAGGATTGCCAGCAGGCACAAAAGCCCGAGCACGCCCCAGATGGCCCCCCATGTGGCACGGGACAGGACAGGCTCAGGCTCGGGTGCGCGCCGCGCGGCCGCTTTTCCGCGCGACGCCGTTTTTTTGGTTGTCGTTTTCTTTGCAGCCAAAGTGTTTTTCCCTCGCTTTATTTGCTTTCCCGCACGATATAGCGTGCGGACGACACCGGCCATTGGCCGGTGTTTTTCGGATAAGTGCGAAGAAAAGTCCCGTTATCCGGAACTTTTCTCAACCTCTGCGGCAGTTGCGCCCGCAGACGGCATTATATCATTTTTATCAGGCTCACCACGATGGTGATGGTGCCGATCAGGGTGCAGTACACCACGAACGGACGGAAGTTGCCGCGCTTGGAAACAAAGCGCACCATGCGGATCGCCGCAAGGCCGGACAGCATCGCCGCCACAATGCCCACCAGATAGCAGGCGATGGACACGTCGCCCATAGCTGCCGCCGGGTCCTTGAATGCATCGACCAGCTCGAGAATATTCGCGCCCAGAATGACCGGCAGGGACATGATGAACGCGAAACGCACGGCAAAATCACGCGAAAAGCCGCGGAACAGGCCGGTGCAGATGGTGGTGCCCGAACGGGACAGGCCGGGCAGAACGGCAAAGCACTGGCCGATGCCGACGATCAGCGCATCCAGCCAAGTGGCGTTTTCCTCGGTCTTGTGCTTTTTCGGCGCTTTCTCCGACAGGTACAGGATGGCCGCCGTCACCAGCAGCAGCAGGCCAACCAGCAGCGGAGAGGAAAATGCATTCTCGAGCGTGCTTTTAACCGGCAGAATCGCAAACATCGGCACGATGGTCAGCAGCAACATGACGATAAACCGACGGTACGGATGGCCGTTGATCTTGAAGCCGTCACGAATCCAGCCGAAGAACTCCACAAACAGCTCCTTAATGTCCTTCCAGAAGGCCACAATGACGCTCAACAGCGTACCAAAATGCAGCAGTACGTTAAACAGCATGTAATTGGTTTCCACGCCGTCGCCGAATAGGGTCTGGACCAGCACCAGATGGCCGGACGAGGACACAGGCAGAAACTCGGTCAGGCCCTGCACCAGACCCTGCAAAATAGCAAACCATAAACTCATGTGATATGTCTCCTTTTGATGGGGCAAATATTACATACGAAATTATTATAGCATATCTGCGCGCCGGATACCACCATTTTCCGCAAAAATGCTGTGTTTCGCCCGTTCATCCGTTCTCCGCCAGAATCCGGTCGATCGCGGCGGCCACGCCGTCCTCCGCATTGGTCAGCGTCTGCCGCTTGCAGATCGCCTTGACCGCATCACTGGCATTGCCCATGGCGATCGGCAGCTCGACCGCACGCAGCATTTCCAGATCGTTTTCACTGTCCCCGATCGCCGCTGCGTGCGACAGGTCGGTGCCCAGCTCCCGGCACAGCATACCCAGCGCCGTCCCCTTGTCCGCCGCTGGCGTGACCACTTCAATATTATCCGCCGCCGAGCTCATCACGCGCACGCCCGGGATCTGCCGGATCTGGTCGCGCACCATTTTCAGGGTGACTGGATCTTTGCTGCGGGCGAAAATCTTATCCACCGACACATGTCCATCCGCGATAAACTCCGCAATCGAAGGAACCACCCGCTTGGCCGCAAGATAGCCCTCGTTGGATTTGTATTTTCCAAATTCCATTTCGTCATAAGGCGTGATGAGCAGCGTCTCCCCGACGTAAACCATCACCATCAACCCGATGCGCTCCACCGCGGCCGCCGCGCGCACGGCAGGCTCCCACGGCATGGACATCCGCATCATGCACCGCCCGGTCGATACACGCGAAATCGATGCGCCGCCTGAGGTCACCATCAGATCATCCGTTTTCAGCTCCACGGCAAAATCACTTGCCTCCCCGCAGATGCGTCCGGTCGATATCACGACATGCACTCCCGCCTCACGCGCACGATGCACCGCATCGATCGTCGCCGCAGACACCGTATTGCTCGGCGTGAGCGCCGTTCCATCCAGATCGAGCGCGATCAGTTTGATCTTTTGCATGTTTCTTTTTCCCCCTGTATTTTTCCATTTCCTATTCAGGATACCGCAGCGGACAACAAATTGCAAGAGCCGAAAAGGTCAAACATTTGTTCTTGTTATTTTCCCGGTTCTCGGCTATTCTTTGACACACGGGAAAACAAGCAAATCCAACCCAGAAGGAGTTGATGCCATCTTGCGAAGTTCAGACGACCCCGGGAGACTCGTCGAGATGCTCTACGAGATCGCCGGGGATGCCGACGCACCGGCCAACAGCCGCCTGAGCGCGATCAAGGAGATCCTCGACCGGACAGTCGGCAAAGGGGCGATGCTGGACGGCGCGGAACACGAGACTGCGCCGGTCGAAATCGTGTTCCGGATCGTAGACGCACGATCGAATACGAAATAACCCCCCGGCAGGCGGCATTCGTACAGTCGGGCGCGTTTGAAACGCTGTTCGGCGGTGCAGCAGGCGGCGGCAAAAGCCACGGGCAGCTGCTCGACGCGCTGCGTTTTGCCGTAAGCTACCCCGGCTCCCGGCAGCTCATGCTGCGGCGCACCATGCCAGAGCTGGAACGCTCACTCGTGCCTGCCTCGCTGCGGCTGTTCCCGCAGGTGATCGCGTCCTATAAGGTCAGCGACCATCTGTGGCAGTTTGCAAACGGCTCGACGCTCGAGTTCGGCTACTGCGACGCGGAAAGCGACGTGACCAAATACCAGTCTGCGGAATACGACGTTTTGCGCTTCGACGAGCTGACCCACTTCACCGAAAGCCAGTTCACCTATCTGATCTCGCGCGTGCGCGGGGCAAACGGCTATCCCAAGCAGGTCAAATCAACGACCAACCCGGGCGGCGTGGGGCACCAATGGGTCAAATCGCGCTACATCGACCCGATGCCGCCCGACACCGAAACCGAGTTCGACGGCGGCTCACGGCTGTTCCTGCCCGCGCGGCTGGTGGACAATCCCTTCCTGCACCGGGCGGACGCTGGCTATGAAAAACGCCTGCGGCTGCTCTCCGCACGCGACCGGCGCGCGCTGCTCGACGGTGTGTGGGAACTGGACGAAGGCCGGTACTTCAGCGAGTTCAGCCCCGATCT